>JBOHVJ010000164.1:0-2163 GCA_050735075.1 Binatia bacterium | reverse complement strand
TGAAGAGTCGAAGCGGGAGCCAACCGGGGACCAACATATACGGAGTGGACGCGATCAAGTCATCCTGTATCTGCGCCCACACAGACTGCCCCTCAAAGATGGTCCTCGCCTGACCTGTACTGACCATCTCTCGCGCCCGTCTATCCACTTGATCCAAGAACGCCAACTGCTCAGGTGTCCCGCGCCGCTCACCGTGGATCATGTATTGCTCAAACCACTTCTTATTCTCGGGACGGGACACAAAACCCGTGTACCACTCCTCTTTCGGAACCGCTTGCCTAGCTACCCATATCTCACGCAGAAGTGGCTGCCCCGGCATGATAGCCAGCATCATCGCCTTGTCCATCAAATTGAGGCCCGAGAACCAGCCCTGAAAATCCTCTGGTGCTTGATTCTGAATAGCCCTCGTCAACACCCGAAGTCGGTCTCTAATCGTCTGCCCATCCAGCCCTGTGATGTCCCCCAGCATCCGTACTGAATCTGCCATACCAGAAACTGCCGGAGGACTACTACTGCTCGGTAGAACGGTTGTCTGAAACAAGGAAGGAGGCAAAACCGGGGTTTGCGGCAGACGAGGCAATTCAACCGACACGGGGAGCCTCACAATCGTCGGAGACGCCGTACCTGAAATACGCCGAGTTGGGGTTGTTCTAAGAATCGGCTGACTTCCCGTTACTGCTATACGTTCGCCGCTCCGTTGCTGCACCTGAGCAAAGTCAATATCACGCTGCCGCTGCTCAACAGTATAGGCCCGCTCCTCCCACTTGCTCAAGGCCCGCAAACCAATAGGCTGCCGCGTGTGTTCGAGTTCGTGCACTACTGTCAGGCGGTCAAAACCATGCTTACGATTGAGGATAATGACTTGCCCGTAAGTCGTTCCCATTACATCGTCCGGCAAATCAGCAAAATACACCGGCGGGAGATTGGCCGGATGCACCGGCAGCCCGGCATATTGCGAAGGGTCTATTTGCTCCGCGTTCTTAAAGACCCGTCGAATTATTGGGGCCAACGGTGACGACGGTAGGGACGCAGTAGCCACCTATTTCCTCCCCTACTTACGCCCTGTCTTCTTGAATGCTTTGGGCGTTAGTTTCCCCGCTCGCTCCATCGCATAAAAGACCTGTCGGGCCTTCTTCTTGCCCTTGGATCGACTGCCGGTCTTCTTCGTGTAGGTGCGAACCATCTTCGCCAGGATTTTTAGACCCGTTTTGGTGATTGGCATTTGCTTTCCCCTTGGCTATCGAGTCTAGATCGCGCCCAAACAACGTCACATTCAGAATCTTCACCAACGCCGTCTCACGCAATACTCGGCTTTTGGCGTATCTAGCCTCTTCCATCTGCACAACGTCCTCCGGCCAGTCCGGACGAACCTTGTGAAGTGCCTCATGGATCACTGTATAAACGAGTTCGTCAGCCTGTCCGTGCTTTCGGTTCCGAAACAGCCCAACATGAATTTCGTCGTCGTCCACATCGTAGTACCCAAAGTAGTGTTCACGGATGCGAACCATTCGCCGAAGACCGAGCGCCTTCTTTCGCTTCTCCGTCCACACCGTTCTCTTGATAATCAACGGTGTTTCTAGAATAGCCCGTCGAACTGTCTCAATCTTTGGACGAGGCATTAGCGGCTCCCTCGGATTCTTGTCCCTTCCGTCGGTCGTTCGCTCACGACCTCAACGTTCACCGGAGCACCGATGTCCTCCAACGCCCGCTCGACCTTTGCGCGGTCACCCTCATTGGTTACCGCCACACGAATGCCTTCCGAGCCGACACTCAGCAAGTAGACGCGTCCCGAGTACTTAGCCCTACCCAAGGCTCGCTTCACAGACTGCTCATCGACAAGAGAGGTTGGGGCGGGACCGGGACCAGGTGGAGGAGGAGGGGTGGATGGACCCAGCTCTCCGGCCCCGCCCAACGCTGATAGCGCACCAGCAAGTTGCTCGGGCGGTGGGAGTTGCCCGCGCGGGATCGCCCCACGTTGAAGACCCTGCCGCTCAGCCTGCGGATTCGCAGGCCCTTTCCTCGCTGACTCTAACATAGCATCTTCGAGTCTCTCTGCGCGTATCTGAGCCTCTTCCTCAACAATCGAGCGAACGCCCAGTATCTTCCTAGCCGACCGACGAGAGATGAGTTTCTGGCCGACCATCTGGAGCGTGTTGACAAGCC
>JBOHVJ010000163.1:0-3113 GCA_050735075.1 Binatia bacterium | reverse complement strand
GGACGGGACGACCCAGGCTCACGCACGGCCTCCGGCGACCACGTATTGATCGATCTGTCCCGTCCCGTGTGGTTCTGGATCCCAGTGTTCATGACTCAACGTCAAGATACAAGTATTGACTTATGTGCTCCCAGATCCCGCACGCCTCCAGCGTGATTCGTCGTTCGTGAAGCGTCGAACTCGTCGCTCGCATCTCGTGAAGCGTCGTTCGCGAGGCCCGCTTCACAGGACTCAATGCCGATGCGCGCAGTTGGGAGCACACAAGCCTTTCCGGCTAGGGAAAGGGAGGAAGAAAAGACCACCTGGGAAGGTGGCTTTTTTATTTGCTAACAGCTTTTATTCGGGGATGCACAGGTTTGACGAACCGTGAATTACAAAGTACAATGTGCATCACCGTGATGCAGAGATGATGCACGGAGGATGTCAACCATGAAAGCCATTACCTTGCGCAACCTGCCGCCTGAGATCACCAAGGCCATCCAGCAACGGGCCAAGCAGCATAAGACCAGTGTGAATAAAGCGGTGATCGGCCTCTTGGAGGAGTCTGTTGGGAAGAAGCCGGGGAAAAAGGAGAAAGTCCGCTACCATGACCTTGATCACCTGGCAGGGACCTGGAGCAAGGAAGAGGCCGAAGAGTTTGAAAAACTCATCGCTGAGCAACGAACCATTGATCCTGACCTTTGGAAATGACCCAGTTTCTGCTGGATTCGTCGGCCTACGTCGCGTTCAAGAAGAGGCACCCTGAGGTGCTGAATATCCTCGCACAAGCAGACAACATTTTCGTGAATCCTATCGTGCTGGGTGAGCTTCGGGCAGGCTTTCTCCAAGGTCGCAGGAGGGAGACGAACGAGCGTGAATTAAGCGCATTTCTGGAATCCCCTCGGGTCAGCATTCTTACTGTGGACGAAGAGACCGCGGACCGATATGCATCAATTCGAGTCACCCTTAAGAAGACGGGCACCCCGATCGGAAGCAATGACATCTGGATCGCCGCCAGCGCCATGCAGCATGGCCTCCCCATCCTGACTACAGACACGGATTTTCAGAAGGTTCCCCAGGTCATCACTCACCATTTTCCTCCTGCATAAAAAACAAGGATATCGCGCGTGGCTCGCGCCACCCCCCAGGCCGAGACCGCGAACCCCCCGACCAAGACATAGGACTGCACCAGCTCCCGCTCTCGCGCCTGGTCGAGGCGTCGGATGATCTCGATCAGCGCTTGTTGGAACACGCGAGCTTCAGTTCGAGGCAGAAGTCGGAGAGTTCGAGGGCCAGCAGCAGCCGCTCCTCGGGGTTCATTCGCCGAGCCTCCTCGATCTTTTTGCTGGTGAGCCAACCGCTCAGCCGGCTGGGCCGCCTGCGGAGATTGAGGATCTGGGGTGCGGGATGGCGATTCATGAGAAGGGATTATACACAGATTCGACCAACGGCGGAAAGCAGGGGGGCGGAGTGGCGCAAGTGCTCCCCGTGCTCGTAGACCCTGCTGCCTCCAGCGTTATTCGTCGTTCGTGAAGCGTGAAGCGTCCGAATTCCGGAACGAGATACGCTTCACGAGGTGCGAGGTGCGAAAACCGCTTCACGAGGCCCGCTTCACAGGACTCAATGCCGATGCCCGCAGTTGGGATCACCCCCTGCAACCCCTGCTTGGGGAAGGGTGAAGAAAAGGCCACCCGCTTGGGTGGCCTTTTTCTTTATCGCTCAGTGCTTTCGTTTCACGTTTAACGATTCACGGTTAACGTCTTCATTCGTGGCCTCGTTGGCTGACCTTTTTGAGCATCCTGTGCGGGGACGTCGAACCTCCCTATGGATCGCGTCCTCAATGCTACGGGACGTGATTGGGTGTGGATGAACGGGGACGACCGAAGGAGATGAAAAGGTTAGCCTTCTGCGCTTGCATTCTCTCGGGGGAAAGCCGATCATCGCATCCATGATGAACGCTAGACTCACTACCGTGAAGTGGTTTTGGGGAGTCTCGGTCGTATTGCTTCTGCACATGCCCGGTCCAGCGAATAGTCAGTTTGGGACTCCCAAAGAGAACGAAGGTACGCGCATCTTCAAGGCGACTGAGCATCCACACTACACTGGCCACTTTCGCCTGTCAGGGCACAAAGGAACGCTTGTCGGGAGCATGGATGATCAATCGCCGTGGGATCATTTGGATTATGCCGGGAAGCAGCTGCATCCTGTGTCTGGTTCAATCGAACTCAATGTGGACGAGCGGTCAAATACTGGCCTGGTCGTTGCCGAGTTTACTGAGGGAGCCGATCGGTATCGAATCGTGTTTGACCGGTTTGCCGCTCCACAGCCATTTCAGGACGGCGGGATAGCCACGCGTGTCTACGAGCATGGCGACTCAGGGAATGGTGATCCTCTTTATCCTAAGACGTGGCTGTATCTCGCTGGCTGGGGCAAGGCAGATGTCTTCAAGAATGGGGAGAGCCTTTACAAAGACTACTCTGCGCATTTCATGGTGATGGAGCGATCCCGCGATCCAAAGACGAACGAAGTCCACTACCCGATGAAGCGAGCATTGCCGGGAGGGGAAACCGATCCTGCCGGGATGGAAATTGATCTCTGGGTTCGCTCAAGGGAACAAAACACGAAGAACTTCCCTCCTTTTGGAACTTTCCTTCACCTGTATTGGGAAGAAGTCACGTGGCGGTAGGCTGCAGGTCTTTCCCCTTGCGATTGCCGCGGAATGGAAAAGGGGGCAGGCTGAGCTACCCCTGATTCCGTGGACACCTCCCCGGGGCCATTGTCCCCTTTTTGAGGTGTCCACGAAAGTGGGGCTAGCTCAGGCTACTTTTTCTGTGTCAAGAACCTTGGTGCGGAGCGAGCGTACAGAGTTTCGGCGAACTCTACAAGAGATCGATCAGAGAATTGCCCAGTGGGGATCGTGATTCGGAGGAATGCGTTAAATGGTGGGCCGTGCAGGGATCGAACCTGCGGCCCGCTGATTAAGAGCCAGTGACCTAGAGTGGCTTTGGCGGTGACGCCAATCTTGGCGTGGTTGCGGACGGTGCGGATGCTGATGGCGTCAGGCGGCTTTGCGGATGAGGTTCCGGAGAAGGCCGGAGCCAAGCTCACGGTGCAGGGGGACGGTGAGCACCACC
>JBOHVJ010000162.1:0-11316 GCA_050735075.1 Binatia bacterium | reverse complement strand
GATGCCGCCGGAAAGTCACGCATAAGTAGCCCCGGGGACTAAGTAAGTAATCAACGAACTTGGTAATGGCGCTTAAGGGCACGGGGAAGAAGGTCGCTCCTCGGCATTAGAAAGGAGTTACACCTCCCGGAAGATTACGTGCGCCCTTTAGCGGAACAGGACATAGCCTATTTAAAAGGGGGGAAATAGATGGCAAAAAAATTGCAGGTTGAGGCCATCCGAGCCAACGAACCGCGCTGGAATGACATGCGCGATTGGCTCCACTTAGTCGATGCCATCGGAGAGCTCAAGCATGTGCGGGGAGCGAATTCCGAGGAGGACATCGGCGCGATCACCGAGATGCTTGACCACAACGAGAACAGTCCCTGCGTTCTCTTCGACGAGATTCCGAATTTTCAGCCAGGCTACCGCGTTCTGGCGAACAGCATGGGCTCGCGCAAACGCCAAGCAATAACGCTTGGCTTGGACCCTCAGCAGGCCTCTCACGAGCGGCTGCTACAGTTCTGGCGAGATTTACTCAAGGGTTTTACACTGATTTCCCCGGTTTACGTCAAGCGAGGATCCATCCAGGAGAATGTGCTGCGGGATAAAGAGGTAGATCTGACGCGCTTTCCCGCCCCAGTTTGGCACCCGCTCGATGGCGGGCGTTTCATCGGCACCGCCAGCGTCAATATCATGCGCGACCCCGACACCGGGGCGATAAACGCGGGCACCTACCGCAACCAGGTTTTTGATAAAAACGGCATCGGAATCCGGGTCGCGCCGCCGCACCACGGAGGCATCATCAAGGAAAAATATATGCAGCGGGGACAACCCTGTCCGATCGTCACGGTGGTCGGGGCCGATCCGCTGCTATTTCTCGCGTCCTGCGTGGAGGGTCTCGGCTTTGGCGAGAGCGAGTTCGACTGGGCGGGTGGAGTGAGAGGGAAGCCCATCGAGGTGATCCAGGGTGAGGTGACTGGGCTGCCCATCCCGGCCCATGCCGAGATCGCGCTGGAGGGTTTCGTTACCACTGATGAATTCCGTAAAGAAGGCCCCTACGGTGAATGGATGGGCTACTATCAGGACGGATATGAAAAGGATAGGGTCGTCCGGGTTCATCGAATCTATCACCGCAACAACGCCATCATTTTGGGATGCCCTCAAGGCAAGCCCCCTCATGAGGACAACCGCTTCTTGGCGTATCTTCGCTCCGGCATGATCTGGGATCAGCTAGAGAAGGCAGGAGTTCCAGGGGTGTGTGGTGTTTGGAGTCCCCCTGAAGGTGGGAACCGCTTGATGACGGTGGTCGCGATCAAGACCCAGTATCTCGGCCACTCCAAGCAAGCGGGGCTCATTGCCTCCCAATGTGCAGGCGCTGTGGAGATGAACCGGCTGACGGTCGTTGTCGATGAGCATGTGGACATAACGAGCCTCCAAGACGTGGTTTGGGCGATCGTGGCGCGGTGCGATCCAGAGCGCGGCGTGGAAATTATCAAGGATGCCAAAGGGAGCCGGATCGATATGGCCATCTCACCTGATAAGCGGGAGATGAAGGCGAACTCCCGAATGATCATCGACGCCACCACGCCTTTCGAGTGGAAAGACCATCCTTTGGCCGGGAATATCATCAGCACCCCTGAGCGCTCGCGCGCGACACGTGAGCGGTGGGGTTGGATTCTGGACTAGATCGGTCGTCCGGCGATAGAAGGGTGAGGCGGTCAGCTTTCATTCGACGGATAAGTTTTCTGATCATCGGAATGATTGGAAAATGAAGCATTGAGGAGTCGATATGGCGATTGGACAACCCGTCACGATGGTAGATTCATATGCGCGGGTGACTGGCGGCATAGATTATGTTCTTAACTATGAGCTGCCGAGAATGCTGCACGCGCGCATCCTGCGAAGCCCTCATGCCCATGCCCGTTTGGTCAAGATCGAAACCTCTAAGGCAGAGCGGCTCCGTGGAGTGGCAGCGGTACTTAGTCGAAAGGATCTAGTAGGACAGAACCGTATCGAGCCTTATCACGGGCAGGTGATCCGCGACCAAAACCCCGTTGCATTGGACAAGGTGTGCTTTGTCGGAGACGCGGTCGCTGCGGTAGCGGCGGAGGACGAAACGATCGCCACCGAGGCGTTGGACCTGATTGAGGTCGAATACGAAGAGCTACCTGCGGTGTTTGACCCTGAAGAAGCTTTGGCACCGGGGGCGCCACTGATTCATGAAGGGCCACGTCGGATCGTGCCGCATCGACTCGATGTTAAGGCGCGATCGCTCGAAGGGACCAACATTGTCCATCTGTTTAAGCAACGTAAGGGGGATATCGTGCAGGGGTTCCGTGAGTCTGACTTGGTCGTCGAAAACACGTTTAGCTCCCCGGCAGTCGAGCACGTGGCCTTGGAACCGCACGTCGCGTTGGCGCATGTGCGCGGCAGCCAGATCACTGTTTGGACCTCTTGTCAGAACCCGCACGCCGTTCAGGCCCAGCTTGCCCAGATTTTTAAGGTTCCCATCTCTGAAGTCCGGGTGATCGTTTTTACGCTGGGAGGTGGTTTCGGCGGGAAGCTCAATGCCAAGCTTGAGCCCGTGGCTGCTCTGCTGTCCTGGAAGGCAGGTAGACCGGTCAGGCTGGCATTGCGGCGCGAGGAAGATTTTCTGATCGCTACCCAGCATGCTTCAAAGATTCAGTTAAAGACGGGGGTCAAGCGAGACGGAACCCTGGTGGCTACGGAGGCGTACTGCTATTACAACGCAGGCGCTTATGCGGACACGACCCCGAATCTGATCACCCGCGGCTATGCGGCTACAGGACCTTATAGGGTTCCAAATCTATACGTGGACTCTTACGGTGTTTACACCAACGTCGTGCCTACAGGGGCTTTTCGCGGTTATGGCATTACACAAGTGGCCTGGGCGCACGAGGCCCAGATGGATATCATCGCCGATGCCTTGAGGATCGATGCGCTCGAGTTACGGTTAAAAAACGTTTTGCAGAAGGGTGACCCTTTCTCTACCGGCGAGCCTATGGCCGAAATGCATTACACCGAGCTTCTGAAGGGCGCGGCCGAAAAGATATGCTGGAACAAGGGCCCTCTGGTCGTGAGAGAGGGAAATAAGATCCGGGCAAAGGGATTGAGCGCAATCATAAAGGGCATGGCTACCCCGACAACATCCACGGTAACAGTGAAGCTTAACCCTGATGGGAGTTTGAACGTTTTGACCAGCACCGTAGAGATGGGTCAAGGGGCTAAGACGTCCTTAGCCCAAATCGCTGCGGCCGAAGCAGACGTGTCGCTAAATCAGGTCCGCATTTCAGAGCCGGACACTGCGTTCACTCCGTTTGATTGGAGCACCTCAGCCAGCCGATCAACCTATTGTATGGGTTCCGCGATTGGGCTTGCCGTTCAGGAGATCAAGGAGCAATTGTTAGAGGCTGCTGGAGAGCAGCTGGAGGCAGCCAAGGAAGACTTGATCCTACGAGACGGAAAGGTCATGGTTCGGGGGACGCCAAATCGTTCGGTGTCTTACGCTGATGTCGTCAGGTGGACGAAGCGCAGCAATTTCCTTGGTGGAGGATCGTTCGTTGCTAATTACGGCCCTGATGGTAGCGAGGTCGTGATGGATTCGGAAACTGGCCAGGGATACGGCTCGGCGGAATGGCATCCGGCGGTAGTCTCGTGTGAGGTGGAGGTGGACGTTGAGACCGGAAGGGTGGAGGTCAAGCGTCTCCATGCCGAGCTCTATGTCGGACGAGTGATCAATCCGCGGCTGTGCGAGCTGCAAGTAGAGGGTGCCGCTCTGTTCGGTCTGGGTCAATCCTTATTCGAGGAACTCGTATTCGATACAGACGGCCGGATTACGAACCCGAACTTGTCCGACTACATGATACCCTCCTTTAGAGACGTGCCCCAAGAGCTCACCGTTCATCTCTTGGAGCCGCAAGGTGTCACGGAGGTTCACGGAATCGGTGAAACGGCGCTTCCCCCGATTCGGCCGGCCATAGCTAATGCCATCTGCCGCGCTCTCGGGGCCCGCATCTTCGATCTGCCGATTACGCCGGAGAAAGTGTTCCGTGCCCTTCAGAAGAAGAAAGACGGGAGCCGATAGGAACCAACACGCGAAGGAAAGGTGGTCTTAGACCATGCCAAATATAAGACTTCTCCAGCCCACATCCACACAAGAGGCCGTCTCGTTGCTCTCCGAGCACCGCGACGACGCCAAGATCATCGCTGGTGGCACAGCGATGGTAATCATGCTCAGAAATCGCCTGATCGCCCCGTCGGTGTTGCTGAGCCTTGGGAGGCTACAGAATCTCCGCTACATACGGCATGAGCCAGGAGTGGGTCTCAGGATCGGTGCCCTGACGCCGATCCGTGAGGCCGAAGTGTCCCCGGTTGTCCGTTCGCAGAATCCCACGCTTGCCCAAACCTTTGGTGAGGTGGCCAACGTCCGCGTGCGCAACGCAGCAACGGTAGGCGGAAATTTGAGCGAGGCGGATTATGCCTCCGATCCCCCGTGCGTCCTCGTCGCCATGCGGGCCCGAGTTAAGGCCAGCAGCGTCCGGGGAGAACGGGAGATCCCGGTGGCCGAACTGTTCCGAGGTTTTTACGAGACATCTCTGGAACCCGACGAGGTGCTGACCGAGTTGATCGTACCGGATTCTTCGCCGACAACCCGCTCCGCTTACCTCAAGTACGTAAGCCGTTCCTCCGAAGACCGCCCTTGCGTGGGCATGGCGGCGGTATTGGAAATGGGTTCTGATGACGTTTGTAAAGACTTGAGGGTCGTCGCGGGTGCGGTGGCGGCAACGCCTCAGGAGGTCCAGTCGGCGGAAGCGTTGGCGAGAGGCCAACGGTTGGCCGATAAGGTGGTCGAAGAGATCGCCGAGGCTTATGCCTCGAAGATTGATCCGATTTCGGATATGCGAGGTTCGGACTGGTATAGAAAACAGATGATCCGTGTATTTGTGCGGCGGGCGATCCAAAAGGCCTTGGCGAGCGCGAAGAACGGGACGTAAGGGTGTCGATCATCGGCCAAAGTATAGGGATGTTAGACGGGGACGACCGGGTGACCGGGAAGGTTAATTACGTCCTTAATTTCGAAGTCCCGGGGATGCTGGTTGGACGGATTCTGCGGAGCTCCTTTGCTCACGCCCTGGTCACGGCGGTCGACGGTTCGCGGGCTGAGCAGTTGTCTGGGGTCGCCGCTGTTTTGACCAGGGCAGATTTTGCTCCCCAATCCCTGTCTAAGGGAGTCTATGGGAGGGTGTTTCGCGACCAAAGAGTCGTGGCGACGGAAAAAGTTAGGTTTGTTGGAGAACCCTTGGCGGCCGTCGCGGCCGTGGATGAAGATACGGCCGACGAAGCGCTCTCTTTGATCAAGGTCGAGTACGAAGAGCTGCCTGCCGTATTTGATGAACAGGAGGCGCTCAAACCGGGATCGCCGTTGGTCCACGATCCTCGTCCCCAGCTGGATCCGGCGTTCTCGAGTTTGATCGGCAAGCTTTCCGACACCAGCAATATCTGTAGCCACTTTAAGCTGCGCCATGGCGACGTGGAGCGCGGCTTCGCGGAAGCCGACTTCGTATTCGAAGACACCTTCCGCTCTCCCGCGGTGCAGCATGTTCCTCTGGAGCCCCATGTGACCGTGGCACACTACGCGAACGGCAAACTGACGATCTGGACTTCGACTCAGATGCCCCATTCTATCCGCGCGCAAATGGCTTCCCTTTTCAATCTGCCGCTAACGAGGGTCAGGGTCATCACGCACACGTTGGGCGGCGGGTTTGGATCCAAGGGATCGCTTCGGCTCGAACCTATCACGAGCTTCCTCGCCTTGAAGGCAAATCGGCCGGTTAAGATAACGCTCCGGCGGGAAGAAGAGTTTGTGACCGTTACCAAGCATCCTGCGACGATCCACCTGAAAACCGGGGTGATGAAAGACGGAATCCTCGTTGCACGGCAGGTCGCGGCGCTTTTCAACACCGGGGCCTACACCGACATCGGGCCGGTGGTAGCGAGAAATGCAGGCTCTGCGATGTCAGGACCGTATAGGACCAAACACGTGAAGATCGACTCTTATGCGGTCTGGACCAACGTTGTTCCCGCGGGGGCTCTGCGGGGCTTCGGAGTTCCACAGGCAGTTTGGGCCTACGAGAGCCAAATGGACATGATTGCGGAGCGACTGGGCATGGATCCGGTCGAGTTCCGACGGAAAAATATCTTGCGCGACGGGGACCACTACGCGACGGGTGAGAAGCTTGAGGGCATCCACTATGAGGAGCTTCTGAGCCGCGCCGCCGTTTCGGTGAATTGGACGCCGAAAGAGGCTTACTGGTTGAAAAAAAGTTTTACTAGTTCGGCGCCCGCTTCAGGAAGAAAAGTCCAACTTGGCAAAGCAGTCACCTTGGTGATTAAGGCAACCATTACCCCTTCCACTTCGACTGCGGCCCTGAAGCTCAACGAGGACGGGAGCCTGAATGTCTTGACGAGCAGCGTCGAGCTCGGACAGGGAGCCAAAACGGTCCTGGCCCAAATTGCTGCCGACGCTGCTCAAGTCCCTTTTGAAAATGTTCTGGTTTCCGAACCGGACACCGACCTTACCCCATACGATCAGCAAACCAGTTCGAGCCGCACCACCTTTTCGATGGGTAGCGCCATTGCCTTGGCGGCAAAGGACCTGACACGCCAGCTCATGGACCTTGCCGGGGAATTTTTGGAGGTCTCTGTAGACGATTTAGGAGTCCGGGAGGGCAAGGTGGAGGTTCGAGGTGTGCCCGAGCGGTCTCTCAGTTACGCGGACATCCTAAGGAGAGCGCGCCTAGGGAATCTGATCGGGGAGGGTGCCTTTACGACCAAGGGTGGTCTCGATCTGGAAACTGGCCAAGGCATTGGCTCGGTGCACTGGCACCAGGCCGCGGCCGCGTGTGAAGTCGAGGTGGATACCGAGACCGGGAAGGTAACGGTTCTCAGGTTCAATCCATTTGTTTTCGCCGGACGGGTCGTCAATCCTCGCCTCTGCGAGCTACAGACCGAGGGGAGCACTTTCTTCGGTTTGGGGCAGGCGCTCTTCGAAGAAATGCTGTATGACGACAACGGACAGGTGGTCAACAAGAATCTTGGGGATTACATGATACCGTCGTTCCAGGATGGCCCGCTTGAGGTGAGGGTCACGCTTCTTGAGCACGAAGGGGCAGGGGAGATTCACGGTATCGGTGAAACCTCGTTGCCTCCGGTCATGCCGGCCATCGGCAACGCTATTTACAATGCCGTAGGCCTGCGGATTACGGACTTACCCATTACACCTGAAAAGATACTTCGAGGGTTGAAGGAGAAGAAGATCTCGGCTGATTAGAGATAAAACGAAACCGCTTCAGGTGGGTTTTCTCAGAGCGGAGGTTCAGCTTTTTTGGTCTGAGGGCGGCGAAAGCAGGTACCTATGGCAGGAGGAGAAATGAGGCAAATAGTGAAGCTGAAGGTCAACGGTATAGAAACTGAAGTAACCGTCGAGGCGCACCAAACGCTGCTGGAGGTGATACGCCAGGAGTTTAAATTGTTTGGGGCAAGGGAAGGCTGTGGTATCGGTATGTGCGGGGCATGTACGGTCCTGGCCGATGGCAAGCCTATCAGCTCATGCTTGATGTTGGCGGCACTGGCAGAAGGTAAGGAACTCCTCACAATAGAGGGTTTGGCGGACGGCGAAAGGTTGCATCCGATCCAGCAGGCCTTCATTGACGAGAATGCATTCCAGTGTTCCTATTGCACGCCGGGTTTTATTCTGACGACGAAGAGACTTTTGGAAGAGAACCCTGCCCCGTCCGCCGAAGAGGTGAGGGCATACCTTGCCGGCAACCTCTGCCGCTGTGGTAGCTACGTCAAAATTCAGCAAGCGGTATTGAACGCGGCTGCCCGATTGGGCGGTAAGGAGGCGAGGTCAAAAAACCGGAAGTAAGAGCAGCGCAAGAGCCGGCTCCCCGTCGTCATCATCTTCTTTCTATCTCCCAAAAAGCTCTTTGAGAATCTTTTCTTCCTCAGGTAATCGGTGAATATTTTCTTCGATGTCGACCAACCAGTATTTTGCGTTCGGTCGAGGTACGATATATGAGGGCAGGTGATCTGTGGGTACATCCAGCCTTCTACTTATGCTATTCATCGCTTTGCTCCAGATCGTTTGCCCTTCTCGGCTCAAAAACCAATTTAGAAAAACCGCAGCGGCGTTGGGGTGAGGAGCCCTATTCATGATCATGGCGCCGCCAAAGCTCACAGTGACAGAGGTACCGTAGTCTTTGAACTCTGGTAAAACGCCAAACTTAAGCCCGCGCTGGACAAGCTGCCCCATGACCCCACCGCTGGGAGCGAATAGCATGGGATACTTTCCCTGGGCCACCCACTCGATTTGGCGACGTTGGTCGCGGTCCACTACCGCCGCCTGCTCTCGAAGCTTCCCAAAATAGTCCGTCGCCTTCTCTTTACCAAGGGTGTGCCATAAATAGCGGAAGACCACGAAGCCTGCGCCTGTAGGGAGCGGGTCATTGATCACGATCTTGCCTTTCCACTTGGGGTCCAAAAGCTCATACAGCTCATCTACCTCCTCAACCTTTACCTGCGCTTGATTATAGGCCAAGACAGGAAGGAGTTGGCTGACAAAGACGAAAACAAGTTTCCCTTCCTTATCAGCAAAAAGAAGCTTGTTATCTCGCCAGTACTTCGGATCCTTAACTTCCGGTAGGATGAGGAATGGTTCAATGGGATCCAAGGCCTTCATGGGCTTAAACATAGTAAGCCCAGTGGTAGCGCCGCTTATTATTAAATCAGCGGTGTAGATGCCCGCGTCTCGTTCCGACCTAACCTTGGTTGCAAGTTCTGGACCCCGCGCGCCTGAGAACTCCAACGCGACTTCTGGGAATGCCTTTTTAAAACCATCTATTAACCCCTGCCGGATGAGCTCCCCCGGAGGTCCGAAGACCACTACCTTCCCTTCCTTTTTGGTAGCGCTAACTGTGCGATCCCATCTCTCTTTCCAGTCTGGCCTGACCTGCGCTGAAGCTGGCTGGAAAGAGAAAAGGACGAAGGAGCCCCATAGAGCCATAATGACAATGCGAGCAATCAGACAGAAATTCCTTCGAATGCTCTTCATAAGACCTCCTTAGCTCGGAATTTTTTCCTCTTCAAAGTGCAATCTTCCAGCTGGCAGAGTCCAGCGCGTCTACCAGTTCCACCACTCCGGCGCAGAACAAAATCATTAGCTTATCACCTCTACCGCGTCAAGCCGCGAGAAACGCGAGGCATGTCGAGTCTAGCCACTTTAGTGACAGCTGTCCCCCCGATAGCCATGACATATTTTTGAAACAGTACAATTTTTTTCCACTCATTTCTTAAGGCATAGGCTCCCTGTTGGCGTCATGTGGCCTGGTAGTCATTTTAGTGTACCAACAGCATGAGCATGAGAATAGTGAGTCCCGCCGCCATTTGCCAGACTGGAAATCATTAGCTCTTCAAGTGTTACTGTGCTGCCTTTGTCCAGTTGTGCCATCTTGCCTCCCATCTTGCCTATCGCACCTCAGAAATCACGTTTAAGCGAAACGTGTGAAGCACGTCGGCCAATTCATTCACGCCGAGGTTGAGAGAGTGGCCGATACTGTCAAGATCCTCGATGATTTGGTGAGACGGATAACGCTACCGACGTGAAGCGACGCTGTTGGGGCTAGCGTCATTCAGCGGGTGTCTATCTTTTTAGGCGGCTTATCTCTTTACCGCCTAACTGTTTAGACACTTAGGGTTGCCCTTCTTAATTGGCTCCTGTGAGCCCCTTCAACTTTTCTCCTTCAAATCTGAGTCGTTAGCCGCGTCTGGCGTTCAATCGTGGTTAAGCGGTCTTTCTGGCACATACCTTGCGGTGGGTTAAAAACAAAAGGAGGTGCGAGATGATACTCAATGGTCAGTCAAAGTGGAAAGCATTATTTCTTGTTATGATTTTCCTTTTTGGGTCTTCCTGTGCTGCCACCATTGACCGAAGCGCGTCTAGGATAGCTTGTGGTAGAGACCCATCCTCCGAGCAATGCACAGCAGCCAAGGTGCGAGAGGAGGAACGACAGAAACTTGTAGATGCCAGGACCGCAAATACGGCGGGAGGAGCCTTATTAGGTTGCATCCTGACGGGGCCATTTTGCCTACTAGGAGTTGGTCCTATTATAGGAGCAGCGATTGGTTCGAGTGCATCCGATAGGCCAGAATCAGTAGTAGTAGTTGGGCAACCTGAAGGAGTACAGCCGCTTCCCAAACCCTTACCTGCTCCCACGGCGCGTAACTGTGAGAGGGACCCCATAACAAAAGAATGGAACTGTCCCTATGATCAGAAATAGAAGCTTCCTTGCCAGTCTTGTGCCTTTGGCCTTGGTAGCATCCAGCTGCACCACCACTGCCGTGATGTACTCTGGCCCTAGGTTACCTCAAGAACAAGTTGCACGCTTAGGTACAGGACTTGGGATACCATGTATTTTTTTGGATAGAGGCCTTGAACGTGAGCGTATTTGTCTTAGAGAAATTGATGGCTGGGGGATAGGTATTGGCAATAAATATTGGGAAGTGCTTCCTGGTTTGCACAAGTTACACTTGGCATTTTATAGCACCTGTCACACGTTCTTGGGTTACTGTAGGTATGCTTCTGAGTTTCTTATAGACTTCTATGCTGAAGCAGGCCATGAGTACAAGCTCCGTGGGCAGGTCAACGATAAAGGGGTGAATGTTTGGGTTGAGAAAGTGAAGTAGTTAGTTAGTTCTCACTGAAAAAGTCATTTTTTTCTCGGTCATTTCAACGGCATGTGGTACAAATAAGGCCATGCGTACACCCATAGCTCAGCAGTTCGGTTTTGGCGACGGCTTTATCGATCCCTCTCTGTATGAACTGGACGAGGAGCTTAGGAAAGTCGATGAGCTTCTCCGTCAGTCCAGCCTGCTCAAGCCTTTCGAGGAGGTTTTCGACGAGAGCTTGGGCCGTCCGGGCACACCGGTAGGGATTTATCTTCGGATGATGTATCTGAAGTTTCGCTGGGGTTTGAGCTACGAAGAAGTGGAGAGGGAAGTCCGCGAGAGACTTCCGTGGCGTTATTTCTGCCATCTGTCGCTGATGGATGCGGTACCGGACTCGACCACCTTGATCAAGCTCAACCAGAGATTCGGCGAAGAGCGGATGGCCAAGCTCAACCAGGAGCTGGTGAGGTCGTTGGTTAAAACCCGATCGATCAAGCCGCGCCGCATCCGCATCGACTCCACCACGCTCGAAGCGCACATCAGTTACCCCAACGACGTGGGTGTTTTGCACCAGGCGGTCAAGACGCT
>JBOHVJ010000161.1:0-6076 GCA_050735075.1 Binatia bacterium | reverse complement strand
GCCGATATTTCGGCACCTGCCAATAAGTCGGCAGACTTCCCTCGTCACAATCCCTACTAACCCGAAGCCGGGGCAGCCTGTAACTTTCCTGATTCTCGCGAGTTACAGGTGCTTTCTAGACCTCGATGGGGTTTGGCACAAGCCTTGCCAAGACTATCTTCAGAAAAAAGAGGAGAAAGGAATGAATCTAATGAAGATCGACGCATCATTTTTGGCAGCCCTGCTTCTAACTGGGACAACTCTGATGGCTCAGGTAGCAGTTCAAGGTGTCGAGCAGGCGCTTCTCTCGACGGCAGTTGAGTGGTCCATGAACGCCATAAGGGCAGGGACAAAGCTTCTCCCAAACACCATCAGCTCTGGTTGGTCGACTTAGGTTTAATCGACTGAAGATGAGGAGACCTCTTTGATGTTTGTGGATCGGACATGGATCGGCCCTGCAGTAGCTGCGGTGGAGATGCCAATAGGGCTAACCCACATGGACTCGGACTTCTGTTGGTGTGATCCGATAGTCGAGGTGGATGAGAACGGGCAGGAAGTTTTGGTCCATAGGGAAGTAACGTGGAACTGAACCTTGGTCACAGCGAAGGAAGTAGGTTATGACACTCAAAAATAAAATCTATTTCATCATCTTAGTACTTGTCGCTCAGTTGTCCTTTCTTGGACCGATAGCAACTGAGCGCCTAGAACCCAGCAACAGTGCCTTGGGGCAGGAGATTTTGCTTCCTGCTTCGGTACCGGAAAAGGATCGTCTGAATCGGGTTTCATTTCTCCCGGTAATCGTTGAAGGAGAGATCGTGGGCGGGGTGGCGGTATATGATGATCCTGCAACCGAAAGGCCTGCCGATTATTTGGAGCTCTACAACAGGACAGGCGGTCTCTTGGCTGTCAGTTGGTTTGACGGGTTTGGCATCCAAAGGACTGCTGTAGATCGCGGGCTGATTGAAGAGACAGACGAACTCGAAGGAGTCTTCGTGCTTCTGTTAGAGGGAGACTCCATATGAAATCGCCTTCTTAGCTCATGTTGAAAATCACGATTCAAACCGGCGCGACAAGTACAATTCTCGAGCTGGAGGGAAAACTAGCGGGACCCTGGGTCAAAGAACTCGAAAGCTGTTGGCGAAAGGCCGCTAACTCCGACCGATCTGTTAGAGTCCTGCTATGCGCGGTGACGTTTATTGACGACAAAGGAATAGATCTTTTGACCGAGATGTACCAGCACGGAGCTGAACTTGTAGCCGAAGGGTGCATGAACAAAGCCGTTGTAGAAAGGATCATGCAAGAAAGAAGACAAGATCATGAGTGAATATATTGAAGACGTAACCGATGGCAGCTTCGAGCGGGATGTTCTCGAATCGGAGAGGCCGGTCTTGGTGGACTTCTGGGCGGAATGGTGCCGGCCCTGCCGGACACTTGCGCCAATAGTTGAAACGGTGGCTAAGCAGTACGCGGGCGTCGCGGACGTGGTCAAGCTGAACGTGGATGAGAACCCGTCCATCACGCAGCGTTACGGCATTCAAGGCATACCGACTTTGATTCTGTTCCAAGATGGAGAGGAAAGGGAACGGATCATTGGTGTGGTGGGCAGGGAAGAAATCTCCGGCGCGATCGAAAGGCGCGTCCGTGCCGCTTCGAATTAGGAGATAGGCAACATGGCATTGGCAACTGAAAGTTCTAAATACATGGTAGATCAACCTGCCCTCACCCTAGACGAAAAGCTCGCCTCCATCTTTCAGCCGGACACGCTACTTCCGGCTCAGTATTTTGAGACTTATCGCAAAAACACCCTCTTGGAACCTGAGAAGAGGCTTATGTTGGCGATCTTGGAGGACGCTGTTCAGTGTTTTCAGGATAACGTCTTGGCACAGAGTGGAAGAAGGAAGAGGCTTTTCGAGGAAGCGGAGGAGTGGATCCTGGAAGAGGACGACGATCGGGTTTTTTCTTTTGTCAATATCTGTGAAACCTTTGGAATCCATCCTCAATACCTCCGCAAGGGACTCATGAAATGGAAGCAAAGAAGACTGAGGGGGCAATCCCGGGCCGCAGTGCACCGATTGCCGGGAAAAACGCAGACAAAAATTCAACAAGGAGAGATGATTTATGGCTAAGAAGAAAAAGGACACGCTAACCACAGCGACCGGTATTCCTGTCGCTGACAATCAGAATTCGCTGACGGCGGGCCCGCGCGGGCCGCTGTTGGTCCAGGACTGGCAGCTCTTCGAAAAGCATGCTCACTTCAACCGGGAGCGCATTCCCGAGCGGGTCGTCCACGCCAAAGGGTCCGGCGCCTACGGTACGCTGACCATCACCAACGACATCACGGAGAACTCGAAGGCGAAGGTTTTCTCGAAAGTCGGCAAGATCACCGAGTGCTTCCTTCGCTTCTCGACCGTGGCAGGCGAACGCGGCGCGGCCGACGCCGAGCGCGATGTGCGCGGCTTTGCGGTCAAGTTCTACACCGAGGAAGGCAACTGGGACCTGGTCGGCAACAACACGCCGGTGTTCTTCGTACGTGACCCGTACAAGTTTCCGGACTTCATACGCACGCAGAAGCGCGATCCCAAGACCAATCTACGAAGTCCCACGGCCATGTGGGATTTTTGGTCTCTCGCTCCCGAGAGCCTCCATCAGGTGACGATCCTGTTTTCGGATCGCGGACTGCCTAAGAGCTACCGGCATTTGAACGGCTACGGCTCGCACACCTATAGCTTCATCAACGCGAAGAACGAGCGCTTCTGGGTAAAATTCCACTTCAAGACCAGGCAGGGGATCGCCTGCCTCACCGACAGCGAGGCGGCAAAGATCGTGGGCAACGATCGCGAAAGCCATCAGCGCGATCTGTTCGAAGCGATCGAGCGCCGCGACTTTCCGAAGTGGCGGCTCTGGGTCCAAGTCATGTGCGAGAAGGACGCTGAGAAGACGCCCTACAACCCCTTCGATCTGACTAAGGTCTGGCCGCACAAGGATTACCCGCTCATCGAGGTCGGGATCATGGAGCTCAACCGGAACCCGGAGAACTACTTCGCGGAGGTCGAGCAGGCAGCGTTCGAGCCCTCGAACGTCGTGCCGGGCATCGGCTTCTCGCCGGACAAGATGCTGCAATTCCGGATCTTCGCCTACGCCGATGCGCATCGCTACCGCCTCGGGAGCACCAACTACTCGAGCCTACCGGTCAACAAGGCGCGCTCCCCAGTGCACTCCTACCACCGCGACGGCTACATGCGCTTCGATGGCAACAGCGGTGGGGCCGTGAACTACGAGCCCAACAGCTTTGACGGGCCGGTCGAGGACCCGAGCTTCAAGGAGCCACCTCTCCAGATCTCAGGCGACGCCGACCGGTACGATCACCGCGAGGGCAACGACGACTACACCCAGGCGGGGAACCTCTTCCGTCTCATGAAGCCGGATGAGAGGAAAAGGCTCATCGAAAACATCGTGAATGCCATGAGATCAGTGCCGCGCTATATCCAGGAGCGGCAGCTGCAGCACTTTTTCAAGGCTGACCCGGAGTACGGCAAGGGCGTAGCCCAGGGGCTGGGGTTGCCGGTATTGAGTGCCGCTTAGAGTGAGGACATGAGGCATGCACCCCACGGATGCCCCAAATAGGAGCAGATCATCAAGGCGTTATAACGATTTATAGAATACTTAGGAGGAACGGTTATGAAGTCTTGGCAACTTATCTTTCTCCAAAGCAGGGCGAACAATGGTGCGTATGACGGAGATCGGTTACCCGCGCAAAATTGGGACTGGCCCCAGGGGACTTGGTTCCAAGAGCGTCTGCGTTATCTCCGAAAGACGCAACGGCAGACACTTCAAAGAATAGACCGATGAAGTGGAACGATGAGCGTTTCAGCCGCGAAGAAGCACGGACAGGCCACCGCAGCGACTCGTCGAACCAAAATTGTCTGCACCATCGGCCCCGCAAGTCAATCCGAGAAGATCCTCAAAGGGTTAATCGAGGCGGGAATGGATGTGGCCCGACTGAACTTCAGCCATGGCGACTACGCCTTCCATGAGCAGACTATCAAGAGAATCCGCCGGATCTCTCAGACACTCGAAAAGCCCGTTGCCCTCTTACAGGACCTTGCCGGTCCCAAGATCCGGGTTGGGCCCGTTGAGGGAGATCGAACGAGGCTCCAAACCGGCCGCTCCTTTGTGCTGACGACTCGTAAGATCTTGGGCAATAGCCAGATTATCTCCGTCAATTACACGCGGCTGCAGCGAGTCATCAAGAAAGGCGATCCCATTCTGCTTGGGGACGGAGAGATTGAACTGGAAGCAGTTCGCGTTGGCTCCGAGGAGATTGCCTGTAGGATCACGGTCGGCGGAGTGCTCAGTTCGCACAAAGGGATTCACTTCCCGAAGGGTAGCCTGGATCTTCCGTCGCTCACTCTCAAAGACAAGCGTGACCTGGCCTTTGGCATCGAGCAAGGAGCGGACATGGTGGCCCTCTCCTTTGTCCGGGGCAGGGAAGACATCATCGACGCCCGTCGAGAGATCAAAAGAAGAGGAGCTCAAATCCCAATCATCGCCAAGATCGAGAAACACGAGGCGCTGGATCGTATCGATGCGATTTTGGAAGAGGTGGACGCGATCATGGTGGCACGGGGAGATCTGGGATTGGAAACTGCGCCCGAGAGAATCCCCGCGCTGCAAAAAATGATGATCCGCAAGGCGAATCGTCTGGGAAAGCCGGTCATCACCGCCACCCAGATGCTGAGATCGATGGTGCAAAACCCTCGCCCCACTCGGGCGGAAGTAGCGGATATCGCCAACGCGGTCTTGGACGGCACCGACGCGCTCATGCTCTCCGAAGAATCCGCCGTTGGAAGTTATCCTATCCAAGCCGTGAAGACCATGGCCCAGGTCGCTATGGAGACGGAGAGAATATTGGAGCCTAGGTCTCAATTCGATGGGATCACAAGTAGCGTTCCTGAAGCGATCAGCCACGCGGCTGTCTCGCTCGCGCGCGACCTTCAGGTCAAAGCCCTGCTCATCCCCACCACCTCCGGGAGCACGCCGCGAATGATCGCTCGCTACCGACCTGCTCAACCGTTGATCGCCATCAGTCCCGAACTTAAGACAATCAAGATGCTCTGTTTGGTATGGGGTGTCCATCCTGTTCTCGTTCCCTCGTACCGGAGCACTGACGCGATGGTTCGGTTGGCGCAGAAGAAAGCCGTATCCTTGGGATTTGTTAAGACAGGAGATCTCGTTGCTATAACTGCCGGACTGCCCCTCCATAAGGCCGGCACCACTAACCTGATCACGGTCCAGCCCGTAGAGTAGTCAAGCTCGATGCCTTCCGGGGGAATGGCAAAGCTATAAGCTATAAGGATGCTGAAAGCCGCTGGAAAAATGCTGAATGCGTCTGTGCGTGCCCGTTCCGCTTCCCTCCTGTCTTCGCTGTTCCTGCTCGCTGCCTGCGCGAACGTCGGGACAGAGCCGCTGCCCGGACAGCCACCGCATCATGTCGCGGGCGGCTTTCGCAACACCGAGCCGGATTTCCGCCCCCGTCGAACTGGACCCGCTGGAGAGCTTTGTTGCCCGCCGCCTCTGGGCGAGCTTCACCGCGCCGCGGACCTTCGACGCCCCGCGCATCGCCAATGATGGTGCCGCCCTCCGAGCCGGCCTCGTCAACCCAAGCATCTCCTGGATCGGCCCGCGCCGCCTGAGTCCGCCCGGGCTGGCCTTCGAGGACCTGCCACGGATTGACGTGGTGGTGATATCTCACGACCATTACGACCACCTGGACCTTGGCACGGTAAAACGCCTTGCCGAGACACACGATCCGCTCTTCCTTGTGCCGCTGGGCCTCAAGGCCTGGTTTGCCGACAACGGAATGAGCCGGGTAGAGGAGCTGGACTGGTGGCAGGAGCGCGAATATCGCGGTGTGAGGTTTGTTTGTGTGCCGTCCCAGCACTTCTCTCAGCGAACGCTGTGGGACGGCAACACACGACTCTGGGCGTCGTGGACCGTGCTGAGTCGGGAGCGGCGGCTTTACTTCGGCGGTGACACCGGCTATTTCGCTGGCTTCAAGGAGGCCGGTCAACGACTTGGCCCGTTCGACGTAGCGGCC
>JBOHVJ010000160.1:0-7977 GCA_050735075.1 Binatia bacterium | reverse complement strand
CATCCGACGAATTAGTCGAGCAATACAAGCCGAAGGCGGGTGAGACGGTTTCGGGAAAGATCCTGGTGATCTACGATGGGACGGGGACGAAGACCGCATCCCCGAATGAGCACTTTGAATGGAAGGTGTCCAAGGAGTCGGGCCTTGCGGTCTTGCTGCCGCCTGAGGTAATAACGAAGTACAAGCTCACGGCGTTTCACTTCCTGGAGCTCCTCATTGAGAAGGTTGGTGATAGACCAGTCCATCCAGGCAAAGAGCAGATGAGCGGCAAATGGTGGCCCGAGGAGAGAATGAAGCTCGATTACAAGGTGGGGTACCTAGAGTAAGATACGATTACGATCCCATCAATACCCTCCCCCTCGTAAGACTCTACGTTCGACGTTCTTCCCCCCCGTGGGGTGAGAGGGTTGAGGCAGGGGGAGAGGAGAGTTGTTTTTATCCCCCTCTCCTGATATCCTTTCTTCAGGGGAGGGGGATTTTTTTAAAGGTGGAGGGAGGAATATGACCAGGACAGGCGAAGTCGGGCAAGATCGGGAGCCTCAGCACCCAGGCTGGGAGCCTCTCGCGAGGATTCTTCACACAACGACTTCGTTTTTTGAAAAATTCCTCTTCCTCCGTAGTGTTGATACCTTTTCCTCCAACATTTACGTCATAATGGGGGACTATCTGACGATAGTAGATCCCGGCAATGATTACACGGCATTCATGGACCTTTTCAGACTTAAGGTCAAGCCGGAGGGCATCAAGAAGATCGTCCTCACTCACGGGCACCCCGACCATGCGATGGGGGCGTTCGAGCTTCTAAGGTCGTATCCAGATATCATCAAGAGCGGGGGCTTTGAGCTGATACTCCATGAAGCGGCCCCCCCTCAGCTCAAGGAGGTGATGAAAGACTTCGGCTGCCGCGTCACCGAGGTGAGAGGCGGGGAGACGCTTGAGCTTAGCGGCTTTGAATGGGAAGTGATTTACACGCCCGGCCACACCATAGACGGGATATGCCTTTACCACGCCCCGACGAAAACGGCCTTCACCGGCGACATGGCATTACCCCACGCGGTCGGCGCGCCTGACAAATCTGCCGGCGGAAGCCTGGAGCACTACTTATTCGGATTGAAGGCACTACTCAAAAGGGAGATTGAAAATGTCCTCCCCGGCCACGGCCTCCCCGTGACTCCAGGTGGTCGAAAGGTCATCGAGGAGACCTACGAAAGTGTGATGATGAAAATCATTGGGGCCGAAACCCCAATCCCGTGGATAGAGGGGGCGACGGCACTCGCTCAACGGGGGCTTTTGGAAGAGGCCCTCTTTTGCTGCGATAAGGAGATGGCCCGTAGTCCGGAACATTTGGCGGCGCTGGAGCTGAAGGGCCTCTGCCTAAACGACCTGGGCAAAAGTAAAGAGGCCATTGAAGTTTTCGATAAACTTTTGGCGGGAAAGAGCGACCATGTCCTCGCCTTAACAGGCAAAGGCTGCGCCTTAATGGGGCTCGGGGAGTACAATGAAAGCCTGACCTATTTCGATAACGCGTTGAAGAGAGACCCTCATATCAAGGAGGCGATGATATACAAAGGCATGGCTCTCTATCTGTCCGGCAAGTATGACGAGGCAATGGACATCGAGCATTTCAGAACGGAGTTTGTCGGACGATTCAAGGAGGAATTACTCAAGAAAAAGAAACCTTCAAATGAGTAGGAGAAAGGCGTCGAACCCATAGGATAGACATAAGTCGAGGAGTGAGGGAATAGCATGGTGGAACCAAGAAGAGCGTTGCGAACGGATGTAGTGGAACAGGTGCTGGCCCTCGTGCTTGAAATCATACCAGGGCAGGCAGGCGAAGGACTAATTGACATCTATGAACCGGGGAGTTACGAGGCTCAATCACTTCGGAAGTTGTGTGAGAAGACGCTGAGCAGAACAAATTGGAGCATAGAGGAACAACAAATCGTGGAGGACATCAAGAGACAACTCGACGGTGGAAGGCTCCTGTGTAGAGGCCGCGAAATTCAGAGTACGGCTTTGGAGCACGCAGTGCTTGAAGAAACAGAAGTAGGAGAAAAATACCTCTACGTACCGGTGCGAGCCATTAAACCCCAGGAAGGGGGGGTTCATTTCGCGGAAATTGTTCTTTGGGTAGGGTAGCGCGACCCTAGGAACACATAAAAGGTGCCCAAATGGAGAATCCGAAAAGCAAAAAGTTGGATCCTCAGTGCCCGAAATGCCAGAAAGAGTTGCAACGACATCTTGAGCTGTCGGAAGCGATATTCGACGAGGTGGACCACGGGGTGGGGAAGGGGATGCTGCTGGAGGATTACTCCTGTAACCATGAAACGGAGCAAGCGAGCTGAGATGACGATGCACCAGGTTCAGATGGCGTCCTCCGAGGGATAAGGTCCTAGGGCAGTAGATCATGCGACGGCTGCTGGACTCTGATCTTGAACTTGTAGTCCAATCAGGATTCATGTATGTACCCCTCTTGTTGGATCCAGCGATAGAAAGAGAAATTGACGCTCCCCGGAAAGGGAACAACCTAATTACGGTCAATGGTAGACGCTTCATAAAAACACTGAGCTTACAATCCCTGGTGGAAAACTACGAGAAAATCGACACGGAGTCCTACGAACAACTGAGGGGCTCCTGTTTGCAGAAATATTGTCATCCTTCCGGTCTCGGTGGAATTTCCATAAGCGGAATGCTGAGAACAATACTCTTCGATGTAATGCCGCATTTCATTAGGAGAAGTAAAGGTCTGGAGAGAAGGAGACGTAGTGAAGGGGAAATACTGGGCTTGATTCGTGAGAAGATTAACATTCCGGGGAGGTATTACGAAGACGCAACGAAGTTCGTTGATAGAGGTGTATTGCTGGCGGTACTTGATGAGCTACAAGGACAGGGCGCAAGAATAGAGCCACCAAAGGATGGACTGATCGAGGGCCGGACACTCCGCGAGTGGCTCCTCAAGGCAATGGAACTGAAAATAGTGGAGCGGGAGAAAGACCGTCTCAGGCAGACGCTCCAGGAACGGGAGCAATTCGTCGAGGCAGAAAGGAAGGACATCGCAACATTGCTGTATATTGCTGAGAAAGGTTCCTTAGAGATAGATGGTTTTGGATTTTCCAGGATGGGCTTGACCGACGAGTACCTTATATATAAGCACACAGGAGAATACGCACTAAAAGATTTCTACGGTCGGATCTATCTATTTCCTGACTGCAGAGTCGCTGTGTCCACCATTGTCCCCCTCAGGCCTTTAGTGATAGACACTTATAAGCATCCATTCCTGGAGGGGCACGATTCAGGGCAACATATCTGCTTGCGACATTTCAGCCGCTCAAGAGAGTTCACCGCAGCGAACGCAATGAAGGCATTGGAAGAGGGCATCAATGCATTACTCTATGGCTACAGTAGCCGACGTCGCAATGGTTATCACAGCCTTGATCGAATAACGGGGTACATTGGCACCGTCGATTTCGATGATTCCATAATGTCGGAGCACGACGACGACCCGATGATCCCGACGAGGCGTGTTCGGATCGTCAACTTTGATGGCTACCGGGTCTCTAAGGATCATCCCCAAATCGCATCGGGGCAAGTTGAGATAACAAATAACTACACCCCATAACGAGGGGAGCTAGGAGGGTATCATGGAGACAAAAAATAGAGACTTAAAGAAACAGATCGAGGGAGAAAGACTTAAAAATAAAAAAAGGATAACAATGGAGCCCTTCGCAGTGGAGCCGGAAGAGTGGCAGGCCTTCCGAGAGATGGCCCAGCCTCTTGAGAATGAGCACCTTGAGCTGCGGGTGGTCCTGCGGGATGCTGAGATGGCCCTTCGAGCTGATCCTGACAACGACGCTCTCAAGGCTAAGGTGGCGTATCTTAAGAAGAGACTGGAAGAGCTGGAGAAGAAGGCTCCCTGGATCTCCTCGGACGCACCGTGGGAGATCCTACTTTGGGGAGGAATCTGGGGATGTTAACATGGATTTGGTAAAGCACATAAAACGTGAACGGGCGCAGAAGAGAATAAAACAGCCCTTTAGACGCACACTCTTTGACAGGATCAATGGTCTTGTCAAAGAGTATGCTCTTGGGGAGAGCTTCCTGAGTAGACTCGATAATTCTTCAGATCATCTACGCAGAGAAAACTTGACGTTCGACCGTGTGAGAGTGAAAGAGCCTTTTGAACCCCCATTGTTTTCTTTGTCAACTGAAGAAGAATATCTTGTCACAATGGGGATTCTGAGGAAAGTCAACTACCCATACCTCCATTTCGTGCATTCACCCGATGAGATACTCCTTTGCGGGCCGCTTTTTCGTCGTAACCCCTCACTTGGACCTGAGAAACTCGCACGGTATCATTTTGAAACCCTGCTGCTGGAGGAACTCGCCAAGCAGGGTGCGGGAGACGCGGAAACAGCGAATCTGAACCAGGATGGGGAGAAATGACCGATAGAATGTCGGAACAGAGCCGGCAGCAAATTAGAGAAAAAATAGAAGAACTAAGGGAACACCAGATAACGGAGGCAGTAAAGCAAATCATAGAATTTGACAAGACGCCGGTTGCCGTGAAGACATATATGGACAGGTTTGTCATTGGACAAGAAAAGGGGAAAAAAGTCCTCGCGACAGCAATAGCGTTCCACTACAAGAGGTTAGGGAATGCGCTGAAGCAAGGGATAGTAGAAAACGGAGAAGGTATCGACCTCGCACTGCGAAACACGAGAACGCCAAAAGCGAACATCTTGATGGTCGGCCCTACCGGATGCGGGAAGACCTACACGGGGGAAGTCGCGTCGAGATTGGTGGGAGTGCCGTTCGTCGTAGAGGATCTGACCAAATTTAGTGAAGTGGGGTACGTGGGGCAGAACACGAGTGACATCGTCGTAGATCTTCTCATTTCAGCGGGGGGAAACCCACATATTGCGCAGATGGGGATCGTGTATCTGGATGAGATTGACAAGGTTGCAACTGAACTCGTTGTGTACAAGGATGTCTCGGGAAAGGGTGTTCAGAAGGGACTCCTGAAGCTGGTGGAAGGCGCGGAAAATACGATTGACCTGGGTAAGGAAAGAATCTCCCTATCCACGAAACATGTCCTGTTCATTGTAGGAGGGGTTTACGAAAATCTCGATAGTATTGTGAAAAAACGCATGGCGACGCATGGTCTTGAAGGAGACTGGAAAGACTATCTGCTGACCGAAGACTTCGTGGTGTACGGCATGGAAAGACAGCTCATGGGAAGATTCCCTGTAAGAGTGGTATACGATCCACTAACAGTTCAGGATCTGAAGGAGATCATGGTCAAAAGCGAGGACAGCCCCTTGCGCGCCTATGTCAACGACCTCAAGGCGTGGGAGATCGATTTAACATTTAGCGATGGTGCACTCACGGAAGTGGCACGGCGTGCTGAACAAGAGGGAACAGGGGCTCGAGGTCTGATAAGCATCCTCCATAAAGTGTTGTTAGAAGACATGTACCAGCTTCCGGGGACCCATACCGGAGAACTTGTGATGGATGAGCAGTATGTGCGGGAGAGATTACGGTGAGATTCAGAAGCCTGTCGGGACTGAAACGATCAGGACTCTATGAGATAGTTCTGGCAACGTTGCCGCACGAGATTCCGATGGCAAAGTACGCCATGGCGAAAGCCTTCAAAATCAACGACCTGGTTCTTGCGATCCACAAAGACAGTTATGAATGGTATGGATACACCATTGCGAACATAGGCAACCCCGAACTTATAGTCGATATAGGGTTGCCAAAGAACGATCAGAACGTCCATGATTACACAAGTGTCGGCCCTGAAAGGATAGCCGATTACCAGGAATCTCTTCCAAGGGACAAAGTCATTAATGGATGGATACACTCTCACGGCAGTCTCGAGTACAGGCACTTTTCAGGCACTGATGAAAAAAACCAGATGACAGTACTCGATTATGTATCGGCGCTTTTGAGAAAGCCCGTAGCAAAAAAGGAAGTTGGGATAAAGGATCTCGTGCTGCTGGTGAAAGATCAGTATAGCGAGAAGGACGTAGAGAAAGGTACTGTTTCTCTCATAACGGATACGCCTATCGGAGAAGCGAGGATACTGGAAACCATCTATGGCGGCTTCTGTTACGCCATTGTTATTGGTGACGAAGGCTGGCACAAACAAGAGATACACTACAAAAGAAGAGCTATTCTCTCGGGGCAAACGGCCGAGACTAAGAAAGAGGCAGAGATAGTACTTGTAGATACGGGTAAGTTGTTGACGTGCTCCGATATTGATGCCCTCAGTGAGGAAGTGAAAGAGAAAATTCAACCCCTGACCTCGACGCCAGAGCGATTTGAAAGAGGCTGTACGTAGGTATAAGCGGCCTCGCAATAGCGGGTCAAGCAATACCAGGTCCGAGCAGGCGAAAAAGAAGCAAGATGCGAGAAGAAAGGCTCGAGAGACAGCTCCGCATAGAGGGATGGGACCAACGCGTCTTGGAGGAGGCGAAAATAGGCGTCGTGGGCGATGATGATCTCTTGGCATCACTGTACATCATGTCATCATCTGCTCTCGGGCTGAACAATCTGGTTGTCATAGCTCCTCGGTTGAACGAGACGCTACGTGAAGTAGCACAGAAGGTTAATCCAGCACTGAACTTGGTCTTCACAGAAGGTTTCTACGCCCACCCGGTTCTGGATGAGATTTTTGAAGGATGCAAGGTTATTGTCGATCTCAGCCAGTATGGGCTAGCGAACAAGTTGTTGCTGCAGAAGGGCTTCAAGGAAAATATTCCGATTATCAGAGGCTTTTGCCACGAAGAAGATGCCGAAGACGGGTTCAAGATATTTACCTATATGAAGGGACGGGAATGGCGGGAACTCGCGCAGGTGGTTTCGCCAGAGAATTTGCCGAGCCATCATTTTGATGATGGTGTGTTGGACATGATTGCGTCAGGGATAGCATTAGAAGAGACCAAGAATGCTTTGATGGGTCAGAGAGTTTCGGAGGATGTGATAGCATACAAAAGAAACAAATTGGCAGGACGACGATACGATCCCAGGATATGTGTTGTAGGTGCCGGAGCAATAGGCAACTTCGTGGGACTCGGGCTCGCATACTGCGGATTTCGGAATATGACATTTATCGACCCTGATGTGGCGGATGTTACAAATCTCAATAGGCAGGTCTTTCTCGCTGAGGCCATTGGGTTGAGCAAGGCCAAAACACTGTGCGAAAGACTCAATAATCTGTTCGGAATCGACGGCCGGGCAGAGGTTACGTACTTCAGAAGGGATAGCGACATTTCGGCGTATGATGTTATTTTCGATTGCGTGGATAATTTTGAAACGAAAATAGTGCTGAGCGAAAAATGTAAGGAGGAAAAGAAAGTCCTCATCAGCGGGGGAACGAGCGTGGATGCAGGTCAGGTCGTCGTGTATGATCCTACTCACGGGAGGGGGGCTCCGGCAGAAGTACTGGGATTGTATGAGGTCGTTGAGAGGCGGCAGATAGAAACATATCAACGTGAAAGAGCTTCGTGCGCGTACCAGCCGGATGGGTCGGTGATCATGACGAATCAAATCATCGCTGGCTTTATGATTGATTCCTACAGAATGCTATTAGAGGGTGAAGAAGCGACAAACATTTTCTATGATTCAAGAAGTGATAAGAGGATATAAAGGATATGAGACGGAAGGATGAAAGGAGGGTCGTGGCCTTTGTTGTTTGGAGGGGGAAGATGAGGTTAGGCTCGAGGGCTAGGGTGATGATCTAAGATAAAAATATCGGGCTGGAGTTGGTCTGGAGCGAGCATCTACGATCCGCGGGAGACAAGCGGCTGCGCTAACAATGACTGTCCTTGGGATTGATGAGGTCTAGCCAGGGGCAGAATACTTCTGGGGGTGGAACGCGTGGTGGAATCCTGGGTGAAACTCCAAGCGGCGGGGATGGCCGCCGTGCCTCGCCAAATCCTTCCCGGGCTAGCTGGGGGGCGAAGCTTTGCTCAG
>JBOHVJ010000159.1:0-1836 GCA_050735075.1 Binatia bacterium | reverse complement strand
ACCGCATCCTCGAAATCTTGTTGGAAAAATTTAGTGGAAAGATTTGGGGGACGTTGTTGACTAGCTGGAATTAGTCGATTATGCGGAGACTCACCAGACCGTGGGGAGGCAATGAGTACAAGTTGGGTGCTAGGTCCGTCCCTGCTCACGACTCCGTTACCACCGTTAGGCTGAGAAGCCGCGTTCGTGCTCGTGAACCGTGGTCATGACACGAAACAACGACGGAGCGGAACTATGGAAACGGAAAGAGAGAGAAAGGACGTGAGCGTGTTCCATAAACCATGTTTAAGAACGCCTCATGCCGATCGGGATGGCCGCCGGCGGGCGCTATATATAAGGATACGGGGGAGTAAAAGGCATCAGAGGTCAAGTAGGGAATTTAAGGGAAGGTGAGAGTGGTTTCAGGAGCGGGAGATCAATTGCCTTTCTTCCGCTATTTTTTCCGCCAGATCGCTGCGACCTCACTTGCGGTGGAGATATCAAAATGCGTTTGCTCCATGAGTTTTAAAGCCAGCTCGTGAAGCTCGCGGTTTCGCGAACCGACGCAGTCCTTTAGAACAACCATGTCGTAGCCTAGATTGCGCCCCGTGCGCGCCGTGCCTTCCACGCCGCCTTCGGTGGCCACACCGCCAATCAGAATCGTTCCTACGCCTTTGCTGCGCAGCATGAGATCGAAGTCCGTCCCTACGAAAGCGTCCGGCCTGCGCTTCTGGAAAACGATATCTTGAGGCTGAGGCTTCAACTCCTCGACGATTTCTCGACCCTTCGAGTCTTCTTTTTCTTGTAGAAGCTGATTCGGGTCCGTGGCTTTTGACCGCTTCATCCTGACGCGCACCCACACTCCGGCTTCCTCCTTCGCCAGATCGAATGCGGTCTGGACCGAGTAAAAAACCGGAACTCCGATTTGCCGCGCCAAAGCCGATAGGTCCTTCAGGTTCGCCAGGATGTCTTTGTAGTTAAAGGCGTTGGGACCGATTGCGTACTCCATGTCCCAGATGAGTAACGCTGCCCGCTTCGGATCGACAATTTCTGCCAATGTGCCTGGTATTTTTTTCCCTGCGATCTCAAACATAATCACACCTCCCAGTTCTTAGTCTTCGCCGCAACGCTATCCCAAGCTAACCGATGCAGTCAACCGACTAGAGAAGGCCGAAGATCGAGAATGGAAGATCGAGGATCGCGCCATCTTCTATCCTCTACCATCAATCCTCGATCATCACGGTTTTTCAACTTTCTCCCCACAGGCGCTTCAGAAACCCACTCTCCCTGAGTTCTGTGAAAAAACGGGGGTCGTAAAAATCCTCTGCTTTGGCCGAGGCGGCCTGCGGAACAGTCTTGCTAATCAGTCCAAGAATCAGCTCGACACCCTTCGGGTCAACCTGGAGGGTTCTTTGCATGGCCTTGGATTCAGCTTCCATCCCATGGGCGATAATCTCCTTGTCCTCAACTTTAGTGTATTTGGCGACAACCCGCGCCGTGCCCTCCCGGTTCGTTAGAAAATAGTGGACGGCTTCCGCGTAAGCGCGCATGAACTTTGCAATCTCCGGCTGCTTGCGCGCCACTGTAGGACGGGTAGACAGGAGTACGGTTGCCGCAAACGGAATCTGCATAGCCGTGATGTCGAGGATTACCTTATAACCTAGCCTCTGGGCGAAGAGATCGTAGGGTGGGGTTGTGGTGAAGGCGTCAACGGATCCGGCCTTTAGAGCTGAGATTCCTTGGCTCGTAGTTCCCATTTGAATGTATTGGAGATCTCGCAGCGGATCCATCTGAAAACGGGAGAGAGCGGCTATGCTGTACATGTCTGGATTCGATCCGATGCGGTCGATCCCTAGC
>JBOHVJ010000158.1:0-4693 GCA_050735075.1 Binatia bacterium | reverse complement strand
TGTCATCCTTATCCCTGGAAGCGCTTTGGCGTTGTTACCTAAGGCAAGAGCCGGATGCAGTAATACTGCACGTCCGGATCTGTGGAGGGGGTTATGGGCAACCATGATTCCTACTCCCACACGCGCTTAGGACAAACGGCTAAGTGATTGAATTTTGGTGTGTCGCCGTCCGTTCGTGGTGAGCTTGTCGAACCATGAACGGCCTTATGACACAGTCTCTGAGGGGGAGGAGATGTAGTTGATGTCGGCTTCCAGCCGACATCCTCGAACCCTCGCCTTGTTCAGTTCCATTTTTCACTCCGATGCATGGCTTGAAAGCCTGTGGTAGATTGGATATGGCAGAGTGGACAAGGAGAACACCATGGTTATCGATTTTCAGCATCATATGATACCGATAGAGCTCGCTAAAAAGCTGGGTGTCTACTCGGAGAAAGTTGTCTTTGGAAAAGAAGGCGGTCTGCAGAAGCTTACGATGCACTCCAAGCTCTATGACCCGGAGGCGCAGCTTCGGGACATGGACGAGGCAGGTCTGGATGTCGCGGTCCTCTCCTGTATCGTGGGCTGGGATGCCAGGCTCGAAGACTGCAAAACTATTAATAACGAATTTTCCAAACTCCAACGACAATATTCCCGGCGGTTTGTCGGCCTGGCGCACGCCCCGGTCCTCGAGGGGAAAGAGGCTTTGATGGAACTGGAGCGCGCGGTTCGAGATCTTGGCTTGCGCGGTGTGACGATTACCTCTCAAGTCCAGGGCGTTTCCCTCGACTCTCCCAGGTTGAATGATTTCTATGCCAAGGTCAGCGAACTCGATGTGCCCATCTTCGTCCACCCGGCGATGCTCCCTCGAGGGTATGAGCTGGTAAAGGATTATGACCTGGCGCGAATTCTGGGGAGAGAGATCGATCTCGCCGTCGCGACCACCCGGATCGTCGCGGGGGGAGTCTTGGATCGCTTTCCCAATCTGAAATTCGTCATCGGACATTTCGGCGGCGGCATTTCTTCTGTCAAAGATCGGCTTATAGCCAAGGGTTACCGCTTCGGCACTCTCAAGCGCACCTTTGGGGAATATTTTGACATGCTCTACTTCGACCTCTCGGGTTTTGAGGGAGGGCTTAGCGCTTTGCGCTGCGCCCTTCTCGGTATCCGCCCTGAGAGGTTGGTTTTTGCCACGGATTATCCGCAGGACTTCACCGGCGTAAGCACCGACACGGGAAAAGGCATCGGCGCTATCCGGGATTATATCGCTGCAGTGCGAAGCCTGGATCTGGAAGAGGAGGTCCGGGAGGGGATACTGGGTGGCACAGCCGCGCGGCTTCTCAAACTAGAGTAGGTTAGACGGGAAGCAGGGACCAAGGAGCGCAGCCGAGATGAAAGTAGTACGAACGATTACAGTGTTTTTTCTCCTATTCTCTTTCTACCGATACGTACAAGCCGCGGACAAGATCGTCGCAGACTTCGGCGGGCTAGGCGGTTTTCAGGGTGCGACTTGGATCGCAAAGGACCTGAAGATATTTGACAAGCAGAGCCTTGAGGTTGATCTGGTCATGATTACCGGCGGCGCCCGCTCTGTGGCTGCGCTTCTTGGTGGCAGCACCCAGTTCGCCACAGGATCGGCGACAGCGCCCCTTTTAGCCCATGCCCGAGGATCCGATGTCATCATCCTAGCCGCCTCCTACAATAAGTTTCCCTATGCGTTTATTGTGAAGCCGGACATCCGATTACCGAAGGAGCTGTGGGGGGAGAAGGATAGGTATCCTTAACTTCGGCGGCTCCAATGATTTCGCCCTTCAGCTCGCTCTTAAAGAGTGGGGAATCAAACAGCAGGAAGTGAATGTGATTGTAGGTGGAGACGCCCCCACGCGCCTCTTGTCGCTATCGGTGGGAAGGATCGATGCGGCCATCCTTTCTCCGCCCCATCTAACCATGGCCGCAAAGGCGGGCTTTCGGATTCTCGCTGACATGGGAGAGATGAGGGCCAACTTCTCTCAGTCCACGGTTTATGCTCGCCGTAGCACCTTGCGTGAAAATCGGGATGTAGCCAAGCGATTTCTTAAGGCCTATTCCGAGGCCATTCACGTCATCAGGACGGATCGTGAACGGACGCTCAGGGTCTTTGCCAAGCGAATGCGGCTCGATGATTCTGAGATTCTTAACGCTACATATGACTATTATGCACCGAGGTTTTCCTTTCCTCCGAGAGTAGACATGGCCGGAATAAAGGACACCTTGGACTTTTATGCGGAAAGGAATCCGGAGGTCAAAAACCGTAACCCTCAGGACTTCGTGGATCAGACGTTTCTAAATGAACTGGAAAAGGAAGGCTTCTTCAAATCGCTGGGTCTGCAGTCGGGCCGGTGAGCCTGAAGCTAGTTAGGTTTTTCGCTGTGCGTCATGCATTACGCCGAAAGATCTAAGAAGACACCGTCAGGATCAGAGGTCGCATGATTACACATCTTACAATTTTCCAGATTCTTCTGTCTCGTAGGTCCGTCTCTTCCAACCCCAATTTTCCTCGGAGCCGATGATGGGGAAGAGTTGCCAATTTCCTCAAGGTCCTTCTTGGCCCTCTCCAGGCTCTCGACCTTGAAGCCGATGTGATCGAGGCCCTCTCTCAACCCTCTGTGAGAGGCCATATCCCAAGGGCGCATAACTAGGCAGACCCTGCCGTCTGTAAGGTAGAAGCTATCGTTATCTGAAAGACCCTCAAGCGGCCTAAGCTCGTAGATTTCTCGATAGAAGTGAGCCAGATGAGCAGGGTCTGAAGCACGAATACCAATATGATTGAGCCAACGCGGCTGGTCCCAACCCTCCTGGAGATACCCCTCCCTGACGTTGGCCATTCCTTTTTGCGAAAGATCAAACTGATTGCCCGCAGGGTCATGGGTCCTCAGACTCGCAAAGGGGACATGTTCCTGACTTCTTGCGACTTTTATCTGCGGGTAACTCTGCTTGAGCCTGTCCAATACCGATTGGACATCATCCACTTCAAGGCCGAAATGGTCCAGCCCCGCGTGGAACCCGGGTTGTCTCTGTAGGAGCGCTAGCCCTATGACACCATCGCTGATATGCCCCCGGTTAGGATTATAGCTTCCGGTCTCGTCAGTCATCCCCGAGGTGATTTTTTTCATTCCAAAGATGGTCTGATAGAACTTCGCCATCCTGTCATAGTTCTCGGTATAGATCGCAACGTGTCTGATCTTAGCAAACATTTTCAATCACTCCTTTTCGCGTGAGAAGATAGTCTGTCACACGACTCCTGTCAAGACGGCGTATTGGGCTCTCTGGCGAAAAGTGTGCGCCCACTCAAGGCCGAGGGGGGCCTGCCCCTCGGCGGGAGCCGATGGCCTCTGCCTCAGCAATGGTTTAAGTTGTTCAAATAGTTCAAATCGTTTATTGAACCTTTTGAACGATTGGAACGGTTTCATTTCCTCAGCGCGGAACGCTTTCTCCCCCGAGGAGAGTGACTTCTGTGAAGGACAGTGATCAAGATCGCGGCAAATTCCGACAACACTTTTTTGCAGGGGATCCGACGGCAGGGAGGTAAGTCTTTCTGGTTTGACTTTGGAAAGAGAACCGTGGGAGATTAATTTAATGCCCTTCAGTGCGCTGCCTGATATCACCGTAATCGAATGCTCCACGTTCGTAACGGGTCCGTATGCTACGGCGCTCTTAGCGGATCTTGGGGCGCGCGTTATCAAAATCGAGCCTCCTCGCGATGGAGACCCCTATCGCTATTTTGCCCCGGATCCCTTTTTTAGTCCGAATTTCGCCCATTTAAACCGCAATAAAGAGAGCCTGGTCCTCGACCTTAAAACAAAGAAAGGGATGGAGATCTGCATCGAATTGCTCAAGAAGGCGGATGTCTTTGTGGAAAATTTTCGGCCCGGGGCTGCGGAGCGCCTTGGTCTGGGTTATGAGACCTTGCGGTCGATGAACCGCAGTTTGGTTTACTGCTCGATATCCGCATTTGGCCAGATGGGTCCTTATGCGGATAAGCCAGGCTTCGATACGCTGGGGCAGGCAGTCAGCGGGCTTTTGAGTGTGCTGACAGATCTCGATCAGCCAAAGGTGATGGGGATAGCCCTGTCGGATTACGTTACAGGTCTTTCTGCCGGGTACGGGATTTTGGGTGCACTCCTTGCGCGCCAGAAGAGAGGAGAGGGCTCGAGGGTAGAAACCTCCTTGCTTCAGTCCACGCTCTCTTTCATCGGGGAGACGGCGGCCGGATATCTGAGGACCGGCGAAATACCGAACCGGCTTGCGCGAGTCAAGAATGCTCACGCGTTTGCCTTTTTATCCAAGGACAGGTTGCCGCTGGTTATTCACTGTTCGGTTCCAGAAAAGTTTTGGCTCGCTCTGTTGAGGGCAGTGAATCGAATGGATCTGGCAGAAGATAAAAGGTTTAAGAGCAGAGAGGATCGGCGGAAAAATTACGCGGAGTTACAAGATGAGCTTTCATCGACCTTTGGGACTAGGACAAGAGATGAGTGGCTCAAGAGGCTGGAAGAAAATGACGTTCCTGCAAGCCCGCTCTATAATATGGCGGAGGTCTTGGCAGATCCGCAAGTTAGACATCTGGGCTTAATCGAGGAGGTCGAGCATCCCAAAGTAGGGGCGCTCAAATTTGTCGGATCTGCCGTCAACTATGCAGACCTGCCTAGGAAAAAGGCAGGCCCGCCTCCGCTCTTGGGAG
>JBOHVJ010000157.1:0-6211 GCA_050735075.1 Binatia bacterium | reverse complement strand
GGGTTAGATTATACACGGCGCAATACGATCTCTTGATGGCTGGAAGGAAGCAATGTATCCTTACTTCACGGAGGTATGGACATGCTGGCCAAGAAGACCGTCAAGAATCAGATCACTCTCCCGAAGGCTATCGTGGAAAAGATTCCAGATACGGATTATTTCGAAGTTAGCCTTCGCGGGGAAGAAATTGTTCTAAAGCCTGTACGTATTGGGGAGGCGGGCACCCATCTAAAGAGGGTGCGGGAGAAGATCAAAGCGCTTGGGCTAACGGAGAAAGACATTGACGAGGCGATCCGCTGGGCCAGAGGCCGCTGATGCGGGTTGTTCTGGATACCAATGTCCTGGTATCCGCCCTTCTCTTCACAGGTATTTCCTCCGAGCTTGTTCCTCTGTGGCAAAAAGGGACATTTACGGTCCTGCTCTCGCGGGAGATTCTCGAAGAGTACTTACGAGTTTTGGCTTATCCGAAATTCCGACTTTCCGAAGGAGAGATCAAGGCTCTTATCGAAGAGGAACTGCTTCCTTTTGTACAAATCTTCAAGCCTGGGATTCGAGTTCGGGTGGTCAAACGTGATCCCTCGGATGATAAGTTTCTGGAATGCGCCGTGGCCGGAAAAGCAGACGTGCTGATTTCAGGCGACAAAGATCTTCTGACCATCAAGCATTACCGCCGAGTCCGCATCAAAGCTCCATCCCAGTTCCTTGGCGCTTTCCTTCGAAAGCAATCCCGCTGAGAGCTCACAGTTCCTATCAGAAGCGCAGTCCCTCGTTCTTCGCTACCCGATCCTGTAAATTTGTTTGAAACTCAGGCACCCAGAGCCCAAGAATTCCCCCAACAATCGCGAATTTCACCGGTCTTTCTTAACCTGCTTTAAAAGATCCTCGATACGTCGGGCCCGTTCCTGGGCATCGTCGTAAACAAACTCGATCGTCGGAACGAATCGAAGCTTAAGCTCTTTGGCTACCTTGGCGCGGATAAAACCTGCGGCGCTCTTGAAGCCTGAGAGGACCTCTTCCTTGCTCCTTCCCTCTCCCAAGAGGCTAAAATAGATCCGTGCCTGTCTTAAATCCTTGCTCACTTCCGCTGCCGTGAGCGTAATTGGCCCAATGCGGGGATCGCTAACTTCTTTCGTCAGCAATTGCGAAACTAACTCCAGGAGTAGGTCACCAACCCGGTCTGAGCGTTTATAGTCCATGGCTTTCTAGCAGTAAAAAAAATCTATTTCGGATTCCCCCACCTGGGCAAGGCCCAGATTATCAATAAAATCGACGACCTTTTGTAGTGTTGTCTCCACAATCTGGCGATTGCTGCCGACCATGCCAAAGCCTAAAACCGCGCTTTGCCAGAGATCCTGATCGCCGCACTCTGTAACGGAGATATTAAATTGGTGGGATACTCGTGCCTGGATCCTCCTGACCACCCCCCTCTTTCCCTTCAAGGAGTGATTCTCAGCAAGGACAAGGCTCAGTTTTAGAACCCCCACGATCATGGGGGAAGAGGTAGACTGCGGATGCCTTCTGCCTATCGTTTATCTCCCGCCGAGGCTCGGGATGCCTCGCGTCCCCCCGGAGTTGGACTGATGCGCCGGATTACCGGCACTCGCTCATAAGCCTCAACCACATCTCCCTTCTTGATATCCTGAAAGCCCTCAACGGCCAGACCGCACTCGTAACCTGCTGTCACCTCGCGTACATCGTCTTTGAAGCGTCTCAGACTGGCTAGTTTTCCGTCGTGGACAACCACCTGATCTCTCAGAAGCCGTATCAGATTGGAACGCTGTACTTTACCTTCGCTAACATGGCACCCCGCTACAGTTCCCACCCCATGGATATTAAAAATCTCCCGCACTTCGACACGTCCTTGAATTTGCTCTTTATATGTCGGTTCGAGCATCCCTTCCATGGCCGCCTTGATATCCGCCATCGCCTCGTAGATCACCGTATAGAGGCGGACATCCACCCCTTCATGCTCCGCCAAGGTTGCTCCTTTGGTCTCAGGCCGCACATTGAAACCAATCACAATGGCGTTAGAGGCGGCGGCTAAAAGGACATCGCTCTCCGTGATCCCCCCTACAGAACCATGGAGCACCCTGAGCTTGACTTCGTCGGTAGAGAGACGGCTCATCGCGTCAGTTAAAGCCTCCACTGAACCATGCACATCGGTTTTAAGAACGACCCTGATCTCCTTAACATCCCCGGCCTTTATCTGATCATAGAGCTCCTCTAGAGAAATCTTGCTAGACTTGACCAACTCAGATTCCCTCTGTTTGCCGTGCCGGTGCTCCGCCACCTGTCTGGCCTTGGCTTCATCGTTTAAAGCCACAAAGGAATCTCCTGCCTGCGGGACTCCTTGAAGGCCCAGAATCTCCACCGGCAACGACGGCGGCGCCTCCTCTATCTTATTACCGCGGTCGTCGATCATGGCCCTCACCCTCCCATGGAAAACACCACAGACAAAGGGATCTCCGACTCGTAAAGTTCCTTCCTGAACCAAAACGGTCGCCACCGGTCCTCTGCCTCGGTCGAGCTTGGCCTCGACGATCGTCCCCCGCGCCAGCTTCTCAGGGTTGGCCTTGAGTTCGAGAATATCTGCCTGCAGTAGAAGCATCTCCAACAGATGAGGGATACCTTCTTTGGTCCGAGCCGAAACAGGAACGAAAATCGAGTCACCCCCCCACTCCTCCGACACCAAACCATATTCCGATAGCCCCTTTTTGACCCTTTCCAGGCTGGCATCATGCCTGTCGATCTTATTGATAGCTACAATGATCGGCACCTCCGCAGCACGCGCATGGTTGATTGCTTCGACGGTCTGCGGCATCACCCCATCATCGGCTGCCACAACCAAGACCACGATGTCGGTCACCTTAGCCCCTCTTGCCCGCATCGCCGTGAACGCCTCATGTCCGGGGGTATCCAGAAAGGTCACGCTCCTTCCGTCTACCTGAACGTGATACGCCCCGATATGCTGGGTAATTCCACCGGCCTCCTGGGCAGTAACATTGGTACTACGGATGGCATCGAGGAGCGACGTCTTGCCATGATCCACGTGTCCCATGATGGTTACCACAGGAGGCCTATGCCGTAGGGCGGCTTCGGGCTCTTCGACCACATGCTCGATCTCCAAGGCAGTCTCGGCATCGAAGGCCACATTCTCCACCTGGTGATCGAATTCCGAGGCCACAAGGGAGGCGGTATCCGCATCGAGGATCTGGTTGATCGTCGTCATCATCCCCATCCCCATCAGCCTCTTGATGACTTCCCCTGCCTTAACCCCCATGATCTTGGCTAGATCCCCGACGCTAATGACCTCGGAAATCTTGACAACCCGCTTAATAGCTTTGGGGACAGTAATCTCTGTCTTTCTCTGTTCTTTCCCTGGCAAGGCCCTCTTCTTTTTTGGCACCCTACCAGAACGAAATTCCCGCTCCCGGGTCTCCAAAATTTCCTGCTTCTTGACAATCCGCTTCTTATGCTTGACAGCCTTTGTCTGCTTCTCCGTTTCTTCGACCTCAACGGTCCCTTCTTTTGCTAGACTGGGGATCTGTTTGCGGACCTGCTCCCTCTCTACCGGCGGAGCAGCCGGGTCGAATGGGACTGGACGTCGCGGAACGGGGGCTGGCTCAGGAGCGACCCTTGTCGTTCGCTTCAAATCTATACGACCCAGAACCCTGGCACCCCTCGGTGCCCCTTCAGGCACCGGAACGGCTTTTTCCCTGACCGGCTCTGTTGCTATCTCCTGCCCCACAGACGGAGAGGCAGGAACCGTCTCGGCAGCCTTGGCCTCGACATGCGGTGCTTCTTCTGTGGATAGTTCAGGCTGCGGAACCACTTCAGAAGGAGAAGAAATAGGAGGGATCTCTGAAGGAATCGTCTCTTCGACCGGGATCTCTTGTGGCTCCGCTTTGGGCGGAGCGGTTTGGGAGACAACCTCAACTCGACTCGTCCGGCGGCGGATCACATTGGCCCGAACTCTGCGCTCCACGATCTTCTCATGTGCCTGGACTTCCCCTCTGCCCTCATCCTCTGCCGTCACTGTCCGCTCGGCCACTACCTTTTCTTCCCCCACCGTCACTTGAGGCTTTGCCGGCGCTGCCAAGGCAGCCCGGATACGCGCTACCTCCTCTTCCTCAAGGGAACTCTGAGCCCTTTTCCCCCGCATCCCCATTTTCTCTAGGTGGGCGATGAGATCTTTAGGTTCTAGTCCCAGATCTTTAGCAAGTAGATGAACCCTTGTTTTCACCTTACTTTTGCTCCCGGTTTCGATCACGCAAAGCCAAGATCAGTTTTTCCCTTGCCTCTCGTTTGATCTCCAAATGGAAAGCGCGATAGAGGCTTTTCTTGCGTAGAAAAGCCTCCCAACACCCTGCCCCCTTATGAAGATAACCTCCCCGCCCCTCCCCCAACCTATCCAGTTTCAACTCCGCGTCGCCCCGGACAACGAGGCGCAGAAGCACCTCTTGGTCATCCCTTGCCCCACATCCAAGACAAGTCCGCTGGGGGTGGCGTGTTGGTGTCACGCTTATTGTTGCTCCTTACTCTCTGCTGCCTCCGTAGGCTCAACTGTCTCAGGAGATTCCATCCCAGCTTGTGCAATTGCCTTTTGCTTCTCCTCTTCCTCTTTTCTCCTTTTCTCTGCCACATACTCTCGGGTAGACTTATAAACAGCCTCGGCCTTCTCCGGCCCGATCCCGTCAATGTCGAGAATCGTTTCCAGGTCCGCCTCGGCCAGCTCCTCTGCGGATTTGAACCCGGCCTGGTAAATCAGCTCTGCAACCATATCGTTCACCCCTGGTATGGCCCCAAGCGAGCTCCGGGCGCGGCGGGTCTCCTCATCCGCCTCAGACTCGCTACGGACATCAATCCTCCAGCCGCTCAAGCGCGAGGCCAGCCGAACGTTTTGCCCTTTTTTCCCAATAGCCAGCGAGAGTTGGTCATCGGGAACGATGACCTCCATATTGCGCTCATCATCATCGATGATGATCTTTGAGACCTTCGCCGGCGCCAAGGCGCGGCAAACATACTCTGCCTGATCCGGCGTCCAATGAACAATGTCAATTTTTTCTCCTCGCAGCTCCTGAACTACTGCTTGAACCCGTGTCCCTTTCATCCCCACGCAGGCCCCTACGGGGTCGACATCCGGATCGTTGGATACCACAGCGATCTTTGCGCGACCTCCCGGTTCTCGAGCGACCCCCTTGACTTCGACGATCGCCTCATAGATCTCAGGAACCTCCTGTTCAAAGAGTTTGACTAGCATCCCAGGGTGGGTTCGAGAAAGAACAATCTGGGGACCCCTGCTGGTTATCTCCACGCTCACGATATAGGCGCGAATCCGGTCACTCTGCCGGTAGCGCTCCCGAGGAACCTGCTCCTTCTCTGGAAGAATCGCATCCGTCCTGCCCAAATTCACAATAATGTTTTTCTTTTCAAAACGCTGTACGATCCCATTGACCAACTGTCCTTCGCGACCCTTAAATTCATTATAGATGATCTCACGCTCGGCATCTCTGACTCTTTGAACAATATTTTGCTTGGCCGCCTGAGCGGCGATACGACCGAAGGAGCTCGTGTCCAACTTGCTGAGGAGTTCGTCGCCGATCTCCGCGTCAGGATCGAGGTTTTCCCGCGCTTCCTGTAGGGTAATCTCAACGCTGGGATCCTTGACCTCATCGACCACGACTTTGGCCTCAAAGAGCTCAACCTCTCCAAGAACCTGATTGTATTGGGCCTCGATCTTCCGTTGGTGACCAAAGGTCTTCTTGGCGGCTGAGACCATGGCGTTTTCCAGGGCATTGATGAGAATGGTCTTATCTATACCCTTCTCCTTGCTCACCTGTTCTATGACTCGGTTTAAATCTTGCTGCATCTTTATGCGCTCCAATCGTGCTCGTAATTCGCCTTCTCAATAGCTGAAAGGGGTATATGAAACTCGGCCCCATCTTGCAAGACCACAATGCCTCCTTCCTGGACCTCCTGGAGAAGGCCTAAAAAGGATCTCCTGCCTTCAATCATCTCTCGGGTTCGAACCCGAACCCGCTTGCCGATGAAACGGATAAAGTGCTCCCCCCTCTTGAGCAGCCGGTTTACCCCAGGCGAGGAAACCTCCAAGGTATATGGCCCTTCTACCGCGACATGCATATCCAGAAGATCACTCAATTGGCGACTGACCCGGCTCAAATCATCAAGCTTCGGGCCCCCCTCTTTATCC
>JBOHVJ010000156.1:0-6583 GCA_050735075.1 Binatia bacterium | reverse complement strand
CAAGAGGGACGCGTGGTTGCTGTGGGTAAGGGGAAGGTCAACGAGGACGGTAAAATAACTCCTTTGGAAGTCAAAGTTAACGATCGCGTGCTCTTCGGCAAGTATACAGGCTCAGAGATTAACATTGACGGAGAAGAGCACCTGATCATGCGCGAGGAGGACATTCTCGGAGTTATCGAAAAATAACCATAAGGAAAGTTAGGAGGAACACGATGGGAGCTAAGATAGTAAAATTTGATAGAGAGGCACGAGACGCAATCCTCAAGGGGGTTAATCTCCTGGCAGATGCGGTCACTGTCACCTTGGGACCCAAGGGGCGCAATGTGGTCCTGGATAAATCTTTTGGCGCACCGAATGTGACAAAAGACGGAGTCACCGTGGCCAAGGAGATCGAGCTCGAGGACAAGTTCGAGAACATGGGAGCCCAGATGGTCAAGGAGGTTGCGAGCAAGACTTCAGACGTCGCCGGAGATGGGACTACGACAGCCACGGTTTTAGCCCGCCAGATCTTTGCAGAGGGTGTCAAAATGGTAGCGGCTGGCCATGACCCGATGTCCCTAAAGCGAGGGATTGACAAGGCAGTCGTGGCCATAGTTGAGGAACTCAAGAGTTTGTCCAAACCGACTAAAGATCCCAAGGAAATCGCTCAGGTGGGTACGATTGCGGCGAACAACGACTCCACTATAGGCGACGTCATTGCAGAGGCGATGAATAAGGTCGGGAAGGAAGGAGTCATCACCGTAGAAGAGGCGAAGGGCTTGGAGACAACTCTGGAGGTGGTAGAGGGAATGCAGTTTGACCGGGGTTATCTTTCCCCCTACTTCGTCACCGATCCAGAAAGGATGGAGTGCGTTATTCAAGACGCCTACGTGCTACTGAATGAGAAAAAGATCAGCACCATGAAAGATTTACTTCCGATTCTAGAGCAAATCGCCAAGACCGGAAAACCCTTCCTCCTCATTGCCGAGGATGTGGAGGGAGAGGCGCTAGCTACCCTCGTCGTCAACAAGATCCGTGGCACGCTCCAGTGCGTTGCGGTCAAGGCACCGGGCTTCGGCGACCGGAGAAAGGCTATGTTGGAAGATATTGGCATCCTCACCGGCGGCAAGGTCATCGCCGAGGAACTGGGCATAAAGCTTGAGAATGTCTCGCTGCAAGATTTGGGGCGGGCCAAGAGGATCGTGGTGGACAAGGATAACACCACCGTCGTTGACGGGGCCGGGAAAAAGGCTGATCTCGAAGGTCGGATCAAGCAGATTCGCGCCCAGATCGAAGAGACCACTTCGGATTATGACCGTGAAAAACTCCAAGAGCGGCTGGCCAAGCTCATTGGCGGGGTTGCCGTCATTAATGTGGGCGCAGCCACCGAGGTGGAGATGAAAGAGAAGAAGGCTCGTGTCGAAGATGCCCTTCATGCCACCCGCGCCGCAGTTGAGGAGGGGATTGTTCCAGGTGGTGGTGTGGCCCTACTCAGGGCATCAGCCGTGCTCGAAAAGCTTAGGGTTCCCGAGGAGGAGCGATCGGGGGTCAATATTGTGCGGCGCGTGCTGGAGGAGCCTTTGAGAAGAATTGCCATCAACGCGGGTGTGGAAGGCGCTATTGCCTTGCAAAAAGTCAAAGAGGGCAAGGGGGCCTTCGGCTTCAACGCCGCCACTGAGGAGTACGAGGACCTGATGAAGGCTGGCATCGTTGACCCCACGAAGGTGGTGCGCACTGCCCTTCAAAATGCCGCATCCATCGCAGGGCTTATGCTTACCACTGAAGCGATGGTGGCGGAGAAACCAGAGGAGAAATCAGCTATGCCACCGATGCCACCAGGTGGCGGTATGGGCGGCATGATGTAAATTTCTCACCTCACATTCCCGGCCCGCCTTTCCGTCGGGCCGGGCTCTATTGCGAAAAGTGTGCTTCCAACTAGAAGCGGAGGTGACCTGCTCCTCAGCGGGAGCCGATGGGCCTCTGCCTCAGCAATAGTTCAAGCTGTTTAAATAGTTCAAATCGTTTAAAACGCCTTGAACTCCGCCACAAGGCTTTAGCGGTATTGTGGCTGAGGCTTGAACCTTTTGAACGATTGGAACGGTCCTATTGACTCAGGCCGGAAGGCTTTCTTCCCGAGGAAAGACCACACTTTTTGGAGTGGGGCCGGCGCTTTCCTTGACAAACACAGCGATTTCGTATAATCGTTATAAGCATATTTTCCCTGAAAATATAATAGCTTAGCCCTACTCCTGGACATGTTCGAGACCTTAACCGACAAGCTAGAACTGACCTTTAAAAGGCTTAGGGGTCAGGGAAAGATCGGCGAAAACAATATCGAAGAGGCCTTACGCGAAGTCCGCCTAGCTCTCCTCGAGGCCGATGTCCATCTCAAAGTAGTTAAGAGCTTTCTTGAATCGGTCAAAACGAAGGCCCTCGGTCAAGAAGTCCTCCAAAGCTTAACCCCGGAACAACACTTCATAAAAATCGTCAGAGAAGAGCTCACCTCCCTTTTGGGCGGGGAGCACCGGGACCTGGAGCTGAAGGGAGCACCACCACTTGTTATCATGCTTGTCGGTTTGCAGGGCTCGGGCAAGACCACCACGCTAGCCAAGCTAGCTCTACATCTAAAAAGGGAACAAAAAAGAAAGCCATATTTAGTCTCTGCGGACATCTATAGACCGGCAGCGATAGAGCAGCTCAAGATACTCGGTCAGGAACTCAGTGTCCCGGTCCATGATTCTCAGCCTGAAACGCCACCCGTGGTCATCTGCCAAGAGTCCCTAGAGGAGGCCAGGAGACACTTTTGTGACCTTCTTCTCATCGATACAGCGGGAAGACTCCATATAGATGAAGAGCTGATGCAAGAACTCAAGTCGATCAAGGAGGCCCTGCATCCCCATCACATCCTGTTGGTCGCGGATTCCATGACAGGACAGGACGCGGTGAACCAGGCTCACGGATTCAACAGTTGGCTCGACGTTACAGGTATTATCCTTTCCAAAATGGATGGAGATGCGCGCGGCGGCGCTGCCTTATCTATGCGCGAGATCGTAGGAAAGCCTATCTTATTTTCTGGAGTGGGAGAAAAACTGGATGCCCTGGAGCCTTTTTACCCCGACCGGCTAGCCTCGCGAATCTTAGGTATGGGAGATGTCCTATCTCTTATCGAAAAGGCGGAGCAGACTTATGAGCAAAGAGAGGTCGAACGGCTAGAAAAACTGGTGCGGAAAAATCAGTTCTCCTTGGAGGACTTTCAGGCGCAACTTAAGCAGATTAAAAGAATGGGCTCCATTGGGGATCTGCTTGATCTTGTACCCGGGGCGAGGAAGCTAGCCCCAAAGGTAGACCTCGGCCAAGCGGAGAAAGAACTGAAGCGAGTGGACGCTATCATCAACTCCATGACGATCGAAGAGCGGCGCAATCCGGCCATCTTAAACGGGAGCCGGCGCCGCAGAATCGCGCAAGGAAGCGGCACCACCGTTACGGAAGTCAATCGCCTGATCAAGCAGTTCCTAGAGATGAAAAAGATGATGCAAAGGTTCCATAAACTGGGCGCCCGGGGCCTCTTTAATAGGCACCCGACCCCTTTCCACTAGAAAAGGACAACAAGAGCATGAGCGTAAAGATACGTCTAAGCAGACATGGGGCCAAAAAGAGGCCATTTTACCGCATCGTCGTGAGCGATTCCCGCTCACCGCGGGACGGAAAATTCATTGAGCAGGTCGGGACCTATGACCCCAAGTTCGTTTCTGGCGGCATCAGAATTGATAGTGAGAAGGTCGAAAAATGGCGTAAACGGGGGGCCAAGCTGAGCCAAACCGTTTCGGAGTTACTGAAGAAAGCAAAAACCGCTAGTTCTTAGTTTTCAGTCTTTAGTTATTTGTGGTTAAACTCAAAACTGGCAACTGATTCTAAATCCACGGACAGGAGGTGACCTCCTCATGAAGGAGCTGGTTCAATACCTGGCAAGATCCTTGGTCAACAATCCCGATGCCGTCGAGGTCAAAGAGACCCAAGGGGAGACCGCCTCGGTCTTGGAGCTTAAAGTAGCGAAAGAAGACCTCGGGCGAATTATTGGGAAGCAAGGAAGAACGGCGAAATCGATTCGCACGATTCTGAACGCCGCCGCTTCAAGGGCAAACCGAAAGGTTGTCCTCGAGATTATAGAAGAGAAATAACCAGACTATTCCTCCAAAGAAAGTGTCGCGGCGGCTTGTCCCTTTAGGGGAGATCGTTGCCACTCACGGGATCGAAGGGTGGCTGAAGCTAAAGCCCTACAACCCTCAGACCACCGCCCTCTCTTCAAGCGGGCAAATTTTTCTGGAGAAAAAGGGGATCTGTTCATCCTATGCTCTCCAGAGGACCACAGCGCACAAGGGCCAGTTTCTTCTCAAGCTTCAGGGCATCAATGGCATGGATGAAGCTAAGAATTGCGTGGGCGCCATCCTCTCCATCGCCGAAGAGGCGCTTCAACCCTTGGCGCCGGGACAATACTACTACTATCAAGCGGTGGGGTTGGATGTTTTTGACATTCAAGGGAGACATATAGGGACAGTCACTCAGATCTGGCCAAAGGAGGGAGGCGATCTCTACGTGGTCAGAGGAAGCGACAAGGAGTATCTGATCCCCGCCGCTAAAGAGGTGATCGAAAGGATCGACCTTGCCGCAGGTCAAATGATCATCAACCCTCCCCCAGGCCTCTTGGACCTCTAGAAGTTGTCCGAAAGACCCAAAACGGATCAAGCGGCTGGCCCGGAAACTGACCCCGAAGAAAAAGGCCACAGGCGGTTGAAAAGAAGGAGAAAACAGGCTAGGTTAATATTTCCACTTCAGTATGGGGCCTCCTGGAAGAGGAAAGACAAAGGTTGAAGGCCCCCGTTAGTCTCTCCTTGCGAAACGATACCTAAAGGAAAAAACCGACCAGAGCGTGGCTCCAGCCTTTTCGTTCTCCATGTTCTGCTCCTATTAGCGGTCAGGTTCTCAGGGTTAAAGACATTAACATTCTCTCATAAGGAGGAGAACATGAGTAATAAATTGTATGTCGGTGGTCTGCCTTATTCCGTAACGGAAGGGCGACTGCAGGAAATCTTCTCGGCGCACGGGACCGTGGAAACGGCCAAGGTGATCTCGGATAAGTTCACCGGTCAGTCCAGAGGTTTCGGCTTCGTGGAGATGAGTTCCGGTGGCGAGGCCCAAAAGGCAATCGAGGCCCTGAACGGCACCCAGCTCGACGGGCGCACCTTGGTGGTCAACGAGGCCAAGCCTATGGAAAGGCGCGACGGCGGTGGCGGAGGTGAGCGAGGAGGCAGAAGCGGCGGTGGACGTAACCGCTGGTAGTCTTCTCATTCCTGAGTAATCCGAGAGGGGGGGCAAAAGGTCGGTTTGCCCCCTTCGAGGAAATCTACCGAAAATGATATTTCACTTCGCAGAAGCGGCAGGATTTATATCTCTTTTTCTCTATGCCAGCTTTTTCGAATGGTTTTTGCATCGGTTCCTAATGCACCAGCCTTTATGGCCGTATCCCTTTCGATCTCACGCCTTGATCCATCATGGTATCTTTCGTTCCGGCCCAACCTACTTTCTCTCGCAGGATGAGGATATTAAAAAGGTCCGCTTCGCCTGGTGGAATGCGCCTGTGATTCTCGGCTTGCACGCGCCTGTCGTGTTTTGGATCCAACATCTCCTCGATACCAATATTTTCTTCGGCGGAATGGCCGCCCTCGGCCTCTACTACTTTCTCTACGAATATCTCCATTTTTGCATGCATGTGCCAAGGACGCGTTGGTTTGAGAAGAGCGCGTGGTTCTCTTGGCTCGACGCCCATCACCACATGCATCACAAGCGGCACTTCAGCAATCTCAACGTAGTCCTTCCTTTGGCCGACCTGGTATTCGGAACGCTGGTTGCGGCGAGAGATAGGATCCCCGTGCCTGGAAGATCTGTGAAGATTTACCGCCCCGGACTGCCTATGCAGACCCGTGATCTCGTTCAGAAAGGATAAAGGAAGGATAAAGGGTAGAGTAGAGGACAGGCTCAACTTTCTTTAGGCTCACCCTTGGCTGTATCCGCCGTTTCCAGCTTCGTGCCCGTTTAGGGTTATCCATAGCAAGAAGTCCTGTCCCCCCTCATGTCGAGTAGGGCAATGGCGCGTCATAGTTTAGGTCGAGCTTAATCTGTCGCTGTCCCTTTCGGTTGACAGTGCCTCAGTATCTCTCCCCTGCTCCGTTTCCATTGCCCCCTCTAAAATTCCGTAGGTAGGGTTTTCCCCTCTACGGCTTCAAACATGGGCACTGGTTCTGATTTCAGCTATAGCCTTCCCTCATCGGTTTACTATAGCCTTCGTTCATCTACTTCTGTCCAGCCTTAGATTCACAATCTCGCGATTGCTTCTGTCCATCACAGCCTTTCGGCAATTGGACCAGCCAGCTCATTTTCAATGAACCACCCATGTCCAGAGGTGCTTTGCTCGGTAAAGTTGTATTGTCTTTACCTTCATCGCTACTACCACCTCATCCGCCAGTCTGACAGATACCCGCTGACTTCCTTTATTTTAGTTATACAGCCGGCCTTACATCCATCAGACCTTCCCCACTTTGACTGCTAA
>JBOHVJ010000155.1:0-8911 GCA_050735075.1 Binatia bacterium | reverse complement strand
TCGAAGGAAACGGCCTGCTACTCAGGACAGGCCTGTCGAGGCATAAAAACCACTTTTTCAGTGGCGCTACTTAGGGGCCTTGCCCTCATCCTTCATCCCTCATTCTTCATCCTTTCTTACAGCCCCTCTTGTCACGACTCTTCTGGTCACATAAGATCGTGCAAAAGTAGGAAGCTATTGAGGTGGAGCGATGAAATACTACGATCTCTCTCTTAACTTATCGGCTGAGACGGTTTGCTGGGTCACCTCGCCGCCATTTGAGCTTATCGAGCGTCGGCGCATCTCTAAGGGAGATCACAACAACTCTTCCGCTCTTCATATGAGTGCCCATTCCGGAACACACCTAGATGCGCCGTTCCATTTCGTCCCGGGTGGCGCGACCATCGAGTCATTGCCACTGGAGCTGTTTATTGGCCCGGCCCTGGTGCAGACCGTCGATGCAGGCAGGTACATCACCAAAGAGCATGTGGACGCCGTTGACTTAAAGGGCGAGAGCCGGATCCTTTTTAAAACCCGTAATTCGCATCTGCTTCACAAGCCCGCCTACGACCCCGATTTTGTCGCCTTCTCCGTCGAGGCGGCGCAGGCGTTGGTCGCCCGGGGCGTCAAGTTGGTCGGGTTGGACTACCTCTCCGTAGCCCATGCAGGGGACGAGCAGGTGCCAGTTCACCGCGCCTTTCTCGATCACGGCGTGATCCTTCTTGAAGGCGTCGACCTCTCGGAGATCAAGCCCGGACGCTACGAGCTAATATGCTTCCCGATCCGCCTCCGTGGTTTAGACGGCGCCCCTTGCCGTGCCGTCCTTAGAGACTTGAGCTAACGCACACACTCACCCTGCCAGGGAGAGGGAAGGGTGAGGGGTGAAAGGCAAACATGGAGATAGAAAAGAAACTAAATGAACTCGGCTTCAAGGTGCCGAGTGTACCCAAGCCGGCTGCGACCTACATCGGTTATGTCCAGGTCGGCAACCTGCTATTTGTAGGAGGAAATGTAGGTCGGATCGATGGGCAGCCACTTAAATACTCGGGCAAGGTCGGTGATACAGTCACACTCGAACAAGCATACGAGATGGCGCGTCATTGCGCCCTCAATCACCTCGCCATTATCAAGGCTGCATTAGGCAGTCTGGACCGGGTGGAGCGAATCGTCAAGGTCATCGGCTACGTTAACGTCGCTCCAGGGTTCATAGATATGCCGAGAGTCGTGAATGGTGAATCGGATCTCTTGGTCCAGCTTTGGGGCGAACGGGGAGAGCATACTCGAGCAGCAGTAGGAGTCGCCTCACTCAGCAGAGATGCGCCCGTAGAAACGGAGATCATCGTTCAGATCCGCGACTAGGATAAAATTGAAAGGAGAAACTGATTTATGGCTCGAATCCGACATCTGGCTATACTTACGGAAAATGTGGAGAAGCTGGTCAAATTCTACACAACAGCTTTTGGTATGAAGATTGTTGAGGGGATAGGTACGGCAACATATCTGTCAGATGGACACATCAATCTAGCGATTATACCTATCGAGCCTGAGCGCAAGGTGGAAGGTGACGTTCTGAAGCCAGGAATCTACCATTTTGGCTTTGAGGTTGACGATATTGACGCCCTAAGGCTTGTATGTGACGAGCTAAATGCCGCAACGAAAATTCTGAACCGGCCGCCGAATCGCGAGGCCGAATATCGAATCCACGATCCGGACGGAAATCCCATCGATCTCTCGAAGCACGGATGGCCGATATAGAGTGGATGTTAAAGACCCCTCCGTTCACCCTTCGACGTGCTCAGGACGAACGGAAGTCATGAAATTACCTATTATTTGCCGTTCATGCTGAGCTTGTCGAAGCATGCAGATTACTTTTTCACCAGCTAGACAAGACCAAAACTAAGCCATAAAGGAGGCGACGACTGTTTATGCATTGGCATCCAACAAGTAGGGAGGATTCGGACCACTGGGTGCATATTGTGCAGAGTCCGAGACATGTACGAGTCATTTTTGCCGGCGAGACCATCGCCAGCAGCAAGCACGTCATGCTGCTGCGGGAAGCGAAGTGCTTGCCGGTTTATTATTTCCCCAAAGAAGATGTTCGCATGGATCTTATGGTGGCGACCGAGCACCGCACTCTTTGCCCCTATAAGGGTGAGGCCTCTTATTGGACAGTCAAGGCTGGGAATAAGGTTGCAGAAGATGCGGCCTGGAGCTATTTAGAGCCGTCGCCCGAATCCGTTGGTATTAAGGGATACATGGCATTCGAATGGAACAAGATGGACGCCTGGTATGAAGAAAACGAAGAGGTATTCGTCCATCCGCGGGATCCCTATAAACGGGTCGATGTCTTGCAAAGCTCCCGCCATGTCCGCGTCGTAGTTGGCGGTGAAACCGTCGCTGAGACCCGCCGGCCGCGGCTCCTCTTTGAAACCAACCATCCGAACCGCTATTACATACCGAGAGAAGATATCCGGATGGAGCTCTTCGAACCAAGTGCGACGACTTCACGCTGTCCGTACAAAGGTATCGCCTCTTACTGGTCAGTTAAGGTGGGCGGTAAAATTCTTAAAGACCTTGCCTGGAGCTACTTGGAACCCATTCCCGAATGTCCCAAGATCAAGGGCCTGCTCTGCTTTTTTCAAGAACGGGGAGCCACCATTTATGTAGATGGTGAACCAGTGCCCACCCCTAAGACACGCTGGTCCCGTTAAGATTCCCCATTGTCCCATTTCCCCTTCATCGTGGGAAAACTCAGGGCGTTCTGCAACCGTTTCAGAAAGACCCGCCGAGGGACCTCCTTCGCCCCTAGGCTGATGAGATGCTGAGTCGTCACCTGGGCATCGATCATATGAAAACCCCAGGCCTTTAACTGCTGGACCAAAGTAGCCAAAGCCACCTTCGAGGCATCGGGTTTGCGAGAAAACATCGACTCACCAAAAAAGCATCTTCCCAATGAGACTCCGTATACCCCTCCCACCAACTCCTCCTTAAACCAGCTCTCTGCAGAGTGGGCAAATCCAAGTCGATGGAGACGGACATAGGCCTTCTGCATCTCTGGAGTGATCCAGGTTCCATCCTGTCCCTCGCGCGGAACCGTAGCACAGGCCTGAATCACTGACGCAAAAGCCCGGTCAAACGTGACTTTGAAAAGTCCCTTCTTAAGGGTTTGGCGTAGTCTCCGAGAAATGTGAAATTCATCCAGTTCGAGGATTAATCGAGGATCCGGCGACCACCACAGGATAGGTTGCCCCTCGGCATACCAGGGGAAAATACCAAGCTTATAGGCCAAAAGGAGTCTTTCACTGCTCAAGTCTCCGCCCACAGCCAGCAGTCCATCTGGTTCGGCGTGATCCGGCGGCGGAAATACAACCTCGTCAATCAGTCTATAAACAGGCATGGCTCCCGGCTATTACTTCTATAGCATTCTAATCTTAGCAGCAAATCTCTCCCAGAAGGGGGCCTACCCCTCAGTGGGAGCCGATGAGCTCTGCCTCAGCAATGGTTCAAGTTGTTCAAATAGTTCAAATCGTTTAAAACGCCTTGAACGGCTTGAACCTTTTGAGCCACACTTTTTGACGAAGAGCCTTCCTCCCCTTGCAAAACCCTGACTTCAAGTAATATCCTAGCTTTCTTGGGAGGAGGCGATGTTCAGGAGAATCGACCATGTGGCGCTTCATGTGAGCGACCTTGAATGCTCCATCGGTTTCTACGAGAAACATTTCGGCTTCAAGAAATACTTCCAGCACGCAGTAACCGGTGGACTGCAGATCGCCTACCTCAAGCTGGGGGATACGGTTTTGGAGTTGACCCATAGATCCGATGGATCGATGGCTGGCTTCCACTTTTGTCTGGAAACAGAGAAATTTGATGAGGCTGTGGAGGATCTACAGAGAAAAGGGGTGGAAATGGTTAGGGCACCCCATGATACTGCCGCCAGGGAACCTAGAGAGAAAGGCTGGCGTAGGGTTGTTTTCCGTGGGCCTGACGGGGAGCAAATCGAGCTAAGAGGATGAAAGCAAAGGAGGAATTGTGTCTGAGAAAGAAACATCGACCATAAAGATAACCTGTCCCTGCTGTGAGGCGACCCTGACTATTGATCCGTCATTACCGGCGGTATTGGGTCACAAGCTGCCTCCAAAACCCCAAGTGCTCACGCAATTGAAGGACGCGGGAAAACTCTTACAGGAAGAGGCGACCCGGCGCGAGGAGAAGTACCAGCAGATCCTTGAGGCAGAAAAGAACAAGGGAAAAGTCTTGGATAGGAAATTCCAGGAACTGCTCAAGAAGGCCAAAGAAGAACCGCTAACAAAGCCTCTTAAAGATATCGATTTGGATTGAGGGCTTAACTCACACCCTTTGCAATCTAGCTCTTTTGTTTCTTCGCCTTATATTTTTCGATGGCCTCTTTTAAATCGTCGTGCTCTGGGCATCGCCCAAACCACGGGCAGGCCTTGTACAAGGCTGCTAGCTGGTTTTCGGCATTGGCCAGTTGACCCATCTCTAGATACAGCTCCCCGATATATTCATGGGCCCCGCGGTGCCTCGGATCGAGCTGCAGAGCGATGCGGTAATGTTCCATGGCCTTGTCGAACTGGCGAAGATTACGGTAGGTGTAGCCAAGGAGGTTGTGGACATCCGCATCTTTCGGCGTTTCACCGGCCGCCTTTGTTAGATGCCCGAGTGCGGCGGTAAAATCCTTGGCCTCAACGGCCTTTCTGCCGGCTTCGAGATCGGGTGACTGGGGTTGTGTGAGATCGACCGGATCCCGGTCCACTGCCACCACCTGGCCTTCCAACAGAGCCAATCCGAGAACCAGTGCAAGAATACCTGCTAGAACTTTCATAGCCATCTTCTTCCTCCCGGAGACTCAGTTACTTCTCGTAGAGCTTTTTGATAAAGCCGCTCTTTTCCAGCTCCTCTACGAAGCTCGCATCTGCAAACTCCTCGGCCTTATGCTTCCACACATCGGGGCGAGTGAGCGCCACATATTCAAAGCTGGTCTTCATCCCCTTGGTATTGGGATAGGGGGCAGGAAGAAACCCTTTGGAAAAGATCTCGTAGGACTCGTTGATAAGCTCCTCGTCATCTAAGCGGAGCGCCTTCTTGATCACCTTTTTTCCGAACTCCTTGTCTTTCTTGAAAAGGGCGATCCCCTCGAGGTGAGCCTTCATGTAACTCATCACCAGATCCCGGTCTCTCTGAATGAGAGAGCGGCGCGTGGTGATCTCCATCCAGGGATATTCAACCTCTTTTGAAGAATCCCAGAGCATGCTGAAGCCGAGTCTTTGCTCCCTCCCGTAACCCGGGTAGGAGAAGGATGCCCCGTCCAGGGATCCCTGCTTAAGGCCGACAAGTCTCTCGTTGTCGCCGCCAACCTGTATGAGAGAAAGATCCTTTTCTGGATTGACCCCTTTTTTTCTAGCAATGTGGCGCACGAGAAAATCTGTCAGCGAACCGAAGGTGCTGACACCGATCTTCTTACCCTTAAGATCTTCAATCCTTTTTATCTCCGGTTTGACCATCAGGGCATGGATAACTCCGGGCATGGTGTGGGCAAGTATCACCATATCCGAGCCTGCGAGACCTGCATTGATCACCGTGGGCGTGGCTATAGCCGCGACATCCAAGCTCCCGCCAATCATGGCCTTTGAGGAAATACCTGACCCTAGGACCGCGATGACCTCGGCATCCAGGCCATACTTCTCGTAAAGTTTGGCCTCTTTAGTCACATAAATGATGATATTGCCCATACTGATAGCCGAGACTCCTACGCGGATCTTCTTTAGCGCCTTGCTTTGGGAAAAAACCGCTGAGGGAAGGAGAAAAAAGAGAATAAGGAAAATTGCGAAACAGCGCCTCATGGCTCGCACCTTTCTTATAATAGTTAAGACAGGTGTAAAACCTCGCTCAGCCCAATCGGTGAGAGCCGCGACGGAGACAGTCTGTGGAAGCACTCTCACCGGGCCCTCAACTTTTACTTCTTCGGTAGAATGATCTCCTTCAATTTAGCCACAATGCCAGGCTTCATTTCGTAAATCTCGGCGAACATCTTGGTTGCCGTTGGCCCATCAGTCAGCTTGAAGTCCAGCTTTGCTTTCTCGGCCTCCGCTAAAAGTGCAGGATCCTTGATAGTCGCCATGAAGGCTCTTTGCAGAATCTCAAGGCGGTCTTTGGGGGTGCCTGGCGGTACGGAATAGGGGCGAGCCAGGATTCCGTAGGTACCATTGGCGACCTTGAGGAGCTCACGCGCCTCTTCGGTCTTGGCATATTTAACGGCCAGAGGCACATGCTTAAGCTCAGGGTGGGATTCAAACATTGTCTGGAGCACGGGAGCCACTGTCCCTGACTCAAGCCCCTTCGCCCATGTAGGCTTGATCGACTCCCAAGCCCAGCAACCCCCATCTAGCTCGCCACCATCGGCGGCCAAGCGAATATCGGCAGTGCCTTTGTAACCGGAAATCAATTGCATGGGCAGACCAATGGCAGCCGCGACTAGCCTTGGGCCGTCGTCCGTTGTAGAACCCGGAGCTGTGCCACCTAGCTTGATGGGCCTCTTAGAAGCAAGCCAGTCTTCAACCGTCTTAATGCCGCTTGCCTTGGTGAGGGCACAGACGCCGGAATCAGGGGTGGGAACACCTAACCAGCCAAACTTTCTGCCGTCAAACTTGGCCCCTGGATTTCCCAGGAAATGCTGAAGAATTAATGGACCAATAAAATTGCCGATGACTAGCCCATCGGGTTCAGCCCGGTTATAGATATGATTTGCCGCGATCATACTTCCAGCCCCAGTCATATTCTCTACTAATGTCGCGGGATTACCGGGAACGTGCTTGCCGAAATGGCGCGCGATCATCCGGGTGTAGGTGTCGAAGCCACCGCCGGCCGAAAAGCCCACAATAAAGCGAATGGTCTTGCCCTTGTAAAACTCCTCTGCTGTAGCGCTAGATACTGTGCGAGCAAAAAAGACAAGCGCCAGGATAACTACTATCAAACCATAAAGTTTCTTGGCCATAATTTTCTCCTTTCTCTGATTTACCCTCGCCTTAACCCTCTCCCTGTGTGCCAGGGGAGGGAAGGATGAGGGTTTATGTCGATTGTATGAAAACATCCACCAGTGCCGGACGCCCCTCTTCTCTTATCACCTTCAACGCCCTTTCTAAAGCCGGGCGAATCTTGTCTGGCTCCGTGATGGGCCCTTCACCTGAGATGCCAAACGACCGGGCCAGGTTGGCAAAGTCCACCGGCGGCTTCTCCATCCGCATGCCCACAACCTTATTTTCTGGGGGACGACCGCGCTCTAAGGCGATTTTTTCCTGGTGCTCTTCGTCGTTATAGTAGGTCCGGTTATTCGTCATCACAGTGAGTAGCGGGACTCCGGTGTTGGCTGCAGTCCAGAGCGCGCTTGTGGTGTAGAGGAGCTCGCCATCGCGCTGTAGATTTACGCATACGGTTCCTTTGCCGCGATGAACAAGTGATGCGCCGACCGAGGCGCCGGGACCGTAGCCGAGTCCTCCGCCACCGTAACCGCCAAGAAAGAGCCCGGGCTTGTCCCAATCCCACAGACGCTGCGGCCAACTCCGAAAGGCGCCCGCAACCAAAAGCCACGACTCTTTTCTGATCGCCTCCCAAACTTCGTGGGCAAGCCGCGGCGGGGAGATCGGTCTCTCATCCCAACGTCTCTTGAGTTCACTCTGCCATCGCGCCCTAATCTCCTCATGCTGCGCGGAAAGGACCTTGCGCCGCTCTTCGACCACGATCTTGGAAAATTTTCCCTGCTTCTTGATTTCCTCGATCAATGCCGGGAGAAAAACTTGGGTATCAGCCAGAATTGCCAGGTCAACCGGAGCAAGCTCCTGTACCTCCGCGGACCAGCTACGCACTGCGAGATCTGCAAGACTCACATGGATCACCTTGCAGCCAGGTTTGATTGCAATCGCTGAACCTCGCGTCTTGGCCTCATAGCGTGCGAGCGCGCCATAGAGATCCATCACATCTAAAGCGAGAATAACGTCAGCGTTACTGATCAGCTCCCTATCTTTGCCAGTCAAGTTAAGCGGGTGAGTGTTGGGAAAGTTGAGCCGTGCGCCGCGATCGATAACTGGCAGACCCAGTAAATCCGCCAGCTCGACAAGACTTAGGACCGACGAGTTCTTCCTTCCCAGATAATCTGCCAAAACCACCGGCTGCTGCGCCTCAGAAAGAAGTCTTGCCGCCTCTTTGATCGCCTCGCTGTCCGCTTGAAGCGGCGCCGCAGGTCGGAAACGGGCAGGGTCGGGAATAGGAATCGCCTTTTTCAGATCCACCTCTTGATCCGACACGTCAAAACAGAGATAGACCGGTCCCTTGGGCTCGGTCATGGCTATGCGGTAGCCGCGCAGGACAGAATTGGGAATGGCCTCCACGCCGATCGGCTGATCATCCCACTTCACAAAGTCGCGCACGATATTTCCCTGAACCAGCGCGGTATGGATCCAATCGATCCACGGGCGCCTCTGGGTCGTATTCATGGGACCTGTTCCACCCATCACCAAAATGGGAGTCCTATCGCAGAACGCGTTGTAGATCGCCATCGAGGCATGCTGGAGTCCAACGACATTGTGGACAATAGCCGCCATCGGCTTGCCCGCGGCCTTCGCATAACCATGGGCCACGGAAACCGCGATCTCTTCGTGGCAGCAAAGGATGATCTCAGGGTTCGGTTGACGGCCGCTCTCGTAGTTTACGAGCGAGTCGTGGATGCCGCGAAAACTCGATCCCGGATTTAACGCGACATACTCGATGCCCAGGGCTTTCAAAAGATCCACGATCAAATCAGAACCATAACGTGCTGGCATAAAACCTCCTGTTAGTCGTCCTCGTGTTCGCCCCCTCCTTAGTCCCTCCCCGCAAGAGACTGTGTCATAAGTCCGTTCATGGTTCGACAGGCACACCA
>JBOHVJ010000154.1:0-2405 GCA_050735075.1 Binatia bacterium | reverse complement strand
GACCATGCCAAATTCCAGCGACGTGCCGCGGTGGCTGCAGTGAAGTTCGAGAAGGCCGATTTTTCCGCGGCCGTCTCGAAATAGTACGAGGTCCTCACCCATGACCCGGATGCGCTTCGGCAGGTCTGTTAGTTCCGAGGTCATCCCCACCGGATGCCAGAAGCGGCGCAGATATTCACCGCAGGGTGTTCCGGGCCCCACTTCGGTCAGTTCCTTGTCATGCTCCGGGACCTCTCTATGGTAGTAGCCGCTGAACGGCTCCTTGATCAGCTGCGCCATGGTCTCGTCCTTCGGCGCCGTTTCAAAATGGTTCGAGCCACCTGTCTATTGAAATGCCTCATCGTCCAATTCAGGTCAGGTGGCCCGCCTCTCGATAATAGCGCGCAGCGCCAGGATGGAGTGGAATCTTGGTCTCCCATTGCTTTGCGATTGCCTGTGTCAGTGTCGACGAGTAGGTAAGAAAAGGTACGGGCAGTGGTTGGCTGTAGGTATAGCTCACAGTGACCGAAGCTTCCTCGATGCGTTTTCTGTTCCGGTCAATGCTCTTGGCTATCGTATAGATAATGCTGTCGTCTACTTCCGCGCGAGTGATCAGGAGGTTATCGGATAGATCAATGGTCAGCAGCGGCTCTTGGATAGACGGCAGGAAGCCTACGGGAATGATGTTGCGCGAATAACCCTCGTTCTCTAAGCCTGCCGTCACGTGCTCCTCGAGGCCTATGAATCGAAACCCGTTGGCAGCAACGGTTTGCCACACTCCTTCTGTAGAGGCATGCCCGATGACCACATCCACGTTTCGGCTTCCGATCTCTTCATCGAGTGCCGTCAAGCCCACACCCACGTGCCACCATCGACCCCCCCAGGCTTCGACGTCCGCCAGCGAGTAGCCGTACTGCCGCAAGATCGCGTTCTCATGCTCGTACAACTCATCCGAGCGGACGCCCAACCGGATCGCACGCTTCTCCCGGCCTATCTGTCCAAGGTCCTTGACGGGGCACCAGGGAGCGAGAGCAAACAACTGCCGGTCCAGTCTGGGAAAGCGCGCTACCGAACGGAGATTAGTCAACGGTTTTCCCCGCCAGGAACGCTTTCCTTCGTGCGCCCACGTCGCCCGAACCGCCGGGAAGACCCATCCTAAGTCCAGTTCTCCACCCGATACCCAATCCAGGCGGTTGAGGGCGGGAGCGATGATGGCAACGGGAACAGAACCTCCAACGCTGCGCGCGAACACCTGGGTCATCCTGTATGAACCGGCCCAACCTACTCCGATCTTAACGCCCTGGAAGACGATATTGGATGGCAAGTGGGTATCCAAGCGTGGTTCTCTCCTCAAAAACTAGTGGTGAGCGTCGTGCGCCGAATCATGCGGAGAGAAAATCGTAAATCTTGTTACACAAAGTTTGTTTGGCGTCCCACATGATCATGTGCGCCGCGTTGTCGATCACTTCAAGCCGGATGCTTGGTTCCTTTTCCCTTACTACAAATAATTTGGGAATTATAACGCACGAGAAAGGAGACTTTTCTTCTACTGCTTAGGTCTTCCCCTCCGGAGCCCGCCATGAAAATCATTTTTCCGCTCGATAAACAATCGGATATTTCTTCATGTCGTAAGATCTATTAAGACGCCGTCGGGATCGGCAATCGCGTACTGTCCTAAGCTGCAAGAGTCTATATCCCTCTGAAGGAACGGCCCGTTTCTGCCAACAAATATTTTCCTCGGAGCCGACTCGGGGAATGATCTTCCCAGGTTATCCAGTTCTCTTTTCACTGCTTCCAGGTCTTCGACCTTGAAGCCGACATGATCCAGTCCCTGAGTCATGGACCTGTAAGAATAGTTCTCGCACGGGCGAATGAGAAGGTAGGACTTTCCATCGGTGAGACAAATTCCTCCCTCGTCGGAAAGGCTCTTAACCTCCGTGAGTTCAAAGACTTTTTGATAGAACTCAGCCAACAGAGCAGGTTTCACCGCCCGAATCGCAATGTGGTGCAAGTGCCGCGGCTGTTCCCAACCCTCGTCCCGGCTGTAGCCATCTCTGAGGTTGGCACCCCCCTCTTGGGCAATGTCAATGTGAGTACCAACGGGATCGGTGATTCTCAAACCCGCAAAAGCGACTCCCTCAAGACCCTTTGTGAATATGGTATCGGGATAGTCTCGTTTTATCCTCTCTCTGACTTTATCCAGGTCTTGTAGCTGAAATCCGAAGTGGTCCAGTCCTGAGCGGTATCCCGGAGGCCTGGGGTTCAATGCCAACCCTATGATTCCATCGCTGAGCTGACCCCGCGACCGGTTCGAGGGATCACGCTCGCCGCCTCCCCGAGCAGTAAAGAATCGCATTCCAAAGATTGTCTCATAGAATCTAGCTGACCTCTCACACCCATCGCTCCAAATCGCACAGTGTCTGATC
>JBOHVJ010000153.1:0-2048 GCA_050735075.1 Binatia bacterium | reverse complement strand
GTCCAGACCCTGGACAAGAAGCCCAAACGACGACTGTTCGAGGTGCTCAAGTCCCAGGGCCTCCAGATGAATCAACAGCTCACCTTCCTCTCGGACGGCGCGGCTACCGTGCGTGACCTGCAACTCTACCTCAGCCCTGAGGCCGAGCACCTGTTGGATTGGTTTCATCTATCGATGCGCCTGACGGTGCTGCAGCAGAGTGCCAACAGCCTGCCCCTGACCATCCAGGACGAGGAGGATACCTACGTCCTGCGCGAGGCCGTGGTGCGGGAGCTGGAGCGGCTGCAGTGGGTTCTCTGGCATGGGCACGTGGAGCGGGCGCTCCCGGTGGTGGAGTCGGTCGAGATGGACCTCGAGGTGGCGGCGGCTCTGGGGGATCCTAGTGCTCTGTCAAGATGAGATTATCGGATAAAGCCTTCTCAGTTTTACGCGAGCATCCTCTGTTGTACACTGCCAATGCACCTTGGTGTTACTTTCATTACGGTTTTTGTTCCACGCGTGGACCTCGTTGATAAGCGTGGTCTTGTCGGCGATACGGTCCCCAAGACATTGCCGACTCAGATGGCTGAGTTCCATCTCGGCCATGTGTAACCAACTGCCGTGCTTGGGCGTATAATGGATCTCTCATGTATCCGCGATTCTTTTCGCCGCAGGCGGATCAAATGCTTCATAAAGTGAACCTTTGGTGTGGGTATTGAGATGGTCCATCACGAGGCGAATCTTCTCCACCTGCGGATACTGGTGATCAACCAGTTCTGGCATAAAGTGTGCCCAATCCACTTTCGTCCGCTGCTCCGTGACTTTTGTCATCCGTTGACCCGTGAAAGGTTCAAAAGCCATGAAAATATTGGCCGGGCCATTTCGTGTATATTCTGTATCATACGTGAGAGATTGCCCAGGCTGTATGGGGAGCGGGTCACGGACTTCCCCACTGAGTTGGGTCGACATTTCATCCCTACCCACTTGCGGGTAGTGGGCGTCGTACGGCTGTTTATAAATGTCTAAGATTTCTTCCATGTGGCAGACACAGGCCGCATCGTGCTCTGGGGGAATACACCCTTCTTGCTTTGGCCACGGTTTAAGTTCGTTTTTTTTAATACCTGTCGCACGGTCTCGTGTGATACCGAGTCCACCATGTCCAATGCAACCAGTTTATCAGCGAGCATCCGTAAGGTCCACCGCTCATGACCGGCAGGAGCTTGGCTACCACACAGGGCTATCAAATGCGCTTCTTCGTCTCCAGTGATTTTGCGACGGTGGGCATTGGTCACTGGTTTGCGAGACAAGGCGGCTTCAAAGCCTTCTTCGACAAACCGTTTCTTGAGCTGCTCGACTTTTTTGGTGGACACTTCATACGCCACAGCAATGGCTTCGTTTGTCCAACCACAGCTCCCATCGGCCTTGAGTAAGATATAGGCGTTAATGATCGTACTTCTCTTGGCCTTGTTCTGTGAGATAATCTCGTGCAATGCAGCACGTTCGGTGTCGATCAAGTCCACGGCATATCTGATGGCCATGACATCTCCCTTCGGTTGAGGTTAGCATGGCCATATTTTAACAGAAAATTTTATCTTGACAAAGCACTAGCCGAACTCGATGCGAACAGCGTGGAGCTTGTGCCATGGGAAGAAGTGAAGGCGAAGCTCATGAGGAGTACTGGTGCCTAAGGTCCGGATTCACTTTCATCCTGCCGCGGCTGCCGAGGTTGAAGCCGCTGTCCGGTGGTACGCTGAGCGGAGTCCCCTCGCCGCCCGAGCCTTAGCGACGGAGGTCAACGCCTGCGTGGAACGGGTGAGGGAAGCCCCTGAGCGGTGGCCCCGTTATGTGCACAGTACTCGCCGGTACCTCTTTCCACACTTTCCTTTCAGTCTTGTCTACCGGGTCCATAACGGCGAGATCTAAATCGTCGCGGCGCACATCATAGGAGGCGCGCACGCCTGGGCGAGGGCCCTGCCCCAGGGGGTGCCGGCGGTTGGTCGCATGGCGGGCCGCGTCCGGTGGTTCCACGCTCCACTCGTGCGGTCCTGGACGCGGAATGTCCCCTGCCC
>JBOHVJ010000152.1:0-4268 GCA_050735075.1 Binatia bacterium | reverse complement strand
TCCGGATTCGCCTGGTCGAACATCACACACTCGTGGCCTGCGCGTTTCAACACTGCGGAAAGGGACATGATCCCGATCGGTGGGAACCCCATGACCCGAACCTGTCCGTTCTTGGCGCGAGTCTTGGCTGGAAGGGCGTAAAACTGAGGATCGCGGACGTGGATGAGGAAGACGAGCATGAGCGCCTCCTGTGTGGAACACGCCAAGACCGGGCCTTCTTGCTCGTCCCCGGTCAGTAAAACCGGACCCGCGAAACTGTAACCTGCTTCTGAAAAGAGCCCGCCTACCTTCTGGGAGTGGCTCTGATGCGATAGGGGGGTCGCCTACTGTGTGCTCAAGAGTCTATCACGATCACGCCGAGGAGGGAAGAAAATAGAGAGCGTACGTAGTGCCCGGTGACCATCGCTAACGGCCCAACGCGGCTTTGACGGCTTCGCCGATCTCCGCGGGGTTGCGGACGACGCGGAGACCGGCCGTTTCCAAGACCGTCATCATCTTATCATCGGTAGGACACATTACATCTAGAGAGTTTTCAAGAACTCGATCAGCGCATGACGATCCTCGTTAGGCAGGCTGAGGAAGCGACTGCGCGACGTGGCTGCCTCGCCGCCGTGGTAGACAATCGCCTGCTCGATATTATTGGCCCTGGCATCATGCAGCAACTGGTGCATCCGGAACCGCACGCCCCAGAGCGGCGGTGTCCGATACTCTCCCGGCTTCGCCACGCCTAAGGCAATCCCGTCATTCAGCGTCGGGCCCAGGTCGTGCAGGAGAAAGTCCGAATAGGGCGCCACTTCTCGATCCAGGAGCACGGCCAAGGTCACGGTGGTTGAGTCTCCCATTCTCGTGAAGGGCTTCGCGCTCGTCCGGAAGGTGGGAACATGGCATTTCGTGCAGGCGAGCTCGCGAAACAGCCGCTCGCCTCGTGTGACCTGATGAGCTTCACCGACAAAGTCCGCGTCACGAGCCGGTGGGGCCAACAGCGCGACGAAGTCCACCAGTTTCTGCACTGTCTCCAGCGAGACATTCGGCTCCGGAATTCGTTTCTGGAGGAAGATCGGTAGGTCAATGCTGCTGGTCTCCCGATCAAACCCTGGCATCGGCGATGTCAACCCCATTTCCCGCCGCAGGGCATCGGAGACAAATTCAACGAGGCTTCCCACGTGCGTTTGAGAGCCAAAGCGCAGCACCTGTCCATCCCGCATGGCGGCGCGGCCGCGAATTCCATCACGGTCTTTGTCGTCCGGATCAGCCTTGGCGAGGATCGCCTCGTCGGGAATTGCTTCGATGAGGCCAAGTCCCAATAGAGTGGAAGGTCGTCGCTTGGAGAGGAGCGCATTACCTGGAGGAGTTTCGGGAGAGACCCCAGGAACGGCTCGTTCATGGAACAGTCTACCGGAGGGACCCTGGTTCCCCTCGGCATAGCGGATGTTGCCACGGTACCCAGGTCCATTCCCGCCGATGGTTGGGATATGGTGACAGGCTTCGCAGGCTCTGGCGTTGAAGATCGGTCCTAATCCATCGCGAGGCGTAAAAGGAAATTCAAAGAGCTGCCGCCCCTCCTCGAACCGAGCCTGCTCCTCCTTTGTGAGTCCAGACAACGGAACGGGTGGGTCATGCTCCTTCTTCGCCTCGATTGCCGTGAGTCCGAACCCAATCACAAGCGCGGAGATTGTCACAGCCATCCAGGTGTGTCGCCTCAACCATGGGGGCCGTGAGTGGCACATATTGCTAACCTCCTTGCACCGGAGATCCAGCGGTTGGCAATGTGGGTAGAGATAATCCGCGATTATTCGTCAGTTGCCGCATGCTTTCCCAGTAAACTCTATCAATAACGATCATTCTAGAGACCTCTAATGCGTCGTGGACTTTTATAGTCTAGTTCATTGATAGGTCGTTAGGGAAGAGGCATACCATTGGCAACCCATCTACCCAACGAGGACCAAGATAGAGCTTCACCACCTGATAGCGGAAGTGACAGTGTGTGTGGAGGTTCTAGAAGAGCAGAGTACCAGCTGGTCAAGCGATTTCTCGGAAAATGCTTCTGGGATGATCGCGGCCAGCCCCGTTCACTCGTCGGCCCTCTCACGGCAGTTGAAGCAGGGGACACAGAAGCTGAGGACTGAGAAAACGTAAACTAGCTCATCCGCCCCTCAGTCCTCAGAGCTTGTGCCTACACCTCAGAGGGCTTAGTTGGGAATGACCGTATCCATCACCTTCTTGTTGAACTCAAGCGCAAAATTCCGAGACGGACCAGCTACCGCGGTCTCATAATAGTTAAAGGTTGTCTCACAGGCATCGGCCGCGGTCTTCAACAGCGGTTCAGCCATATCCTGGGAGGCTTGAAGGACTTGCCGGGTGAAGGCCACGAACGGATTCGGCACCCCGTCCGTTTGGCCTTGCATCTCGTCCCAGGGCTTCCCAAACAAGCTCTTAGAGACGGTGAACCATTGCTGGGGAACCGCCAATCCCTGTCTGACTGTTTCCTTCACCAAATACTCGTTCCGTTCTTGCCATTGCAAGGAGGCCTCCAGTCCCTTGAGATATCCTTCCTTCCAGGCCTTGGCCATCCCCGTCACATCGAACCCTCTGCCTTCACCCGTCTTCGTGTCAGTCGTCATCATCGATCTCCTCTCCGGTTTATCGGCTGATTGCTCAAGCTGGTTACGTGAGCCCTTCGTGGTTGCAGCATCCGCAATTGGGCTCTGTCCTTGCGGAGCAAACGCTCTTCTTTCGCCCTTCTTTGTTTCTTTCACACCTCTCATTGTTTTTCTTGCAGCCAAAATCGGTTTCCTTTCCTTGGTAGCTAAATGATTAAGCGAGCCTGGGAGGACGTAGCTACTATTCCTAACAGGTCAAGAGGGTCAGGCCAAGAGTTTCGCAGCTTAGCGGAGCTTTGCAGTGAATACAATCCTCCAAATGGACCAATCGGAGTAAACAAAAGGCCTACTTATTGGTAGCGCATTTGGTAGATATTCGACCCAAAAGGCCGATCGCTTACCGATTCACCGTAAGGTGTCCACAATCCTGTCCAGGGTGCCGAAGCCATTCCAGGGGACCTTGCTCAGCTCCATCACCACAATCTGCTCAGGCAGGAGCTGAGCCAGCCCCGACGAGAAATTCCAGACGGGTATCGCGCGACAGAGAAATCCCCGCGACTCACTAAAATGGGGGACCCGGATCAAATCAAAACTTGTTTGGGAGTTGCAGGAGAACGAGCGCCGGCGGTCTTCGACTACTTCCCTTCCTCTGCTTCCCCTTCTTCAGCAGTCAAACCCGCCAGATCGCGCAAGATCGGAACGATGTCGGCATAATACCGTAAGAGGTCTGCAACAGAAAGGACACCCATAATGGTCCCATCAACTGTGACTGCGAGGTGTCGAATCCCCCGTTCTTTCATCAATCCGACGGCTGCTATCATGGACTCACTGTCTTCGATGCTAATGACCGACTTGGTCATGCAAGTCTTGACTGTCGTAGTGGAGGGATCAAGCGCTCGTGCCACCCCTTTGCGGCTCAGATCCGTGTCTGTGATGATCCCCACATACCCGTGACCATCATCGACCAGCAGCGAGCCAACCTTCCATTTCTGAAGTAGCCGGCCTGCCTCCTTCAGGGTCGCATCGACATGCACACTCCGTATCTCCGTAGACATATAGTCCGCCACACGTCCAGCGGTCACTCTGGTATTCCGGAAGTCTTCCAGTGCCAGGATGCAGCTTTCCACGACGCGTTTTCGTTGCTGCAAACTTTCAGCTTCGAGGTTCCGAGCCCCGCTTTCCTGGGCCTCTTCCGGCAAGTTTACCAGGCTCGCTGCTTCACCGAGCTTGGCATACTCATACGCCTCCAACAATTCAGACGTTTCTCCAAACACACGGCCGATTAATCGTTCGGCCGCGCCATCAAACTCCGCGAGTGATGCCGTGGGTTTTCGCCGTGAGAGAAAAGGTTGAAACAGGACAAGCTGTTGCCGCATCCGTTCGATGTCACGATCCAAGAACAATCCCCGAGCCAGTCTGGTGTTCATCTGTTTATACATGATGCTCCCTGTCGAAAGGAAAACCTTAACGCCCTAAGGCTGCTTTGACGGTGGTGCCGATTTCGGCGGGGTTGCGAACGACGTGGACGCCGGCGGCCTCAAGGGCGGCTATCTTCTCAGTTGCGGTGCCCTTGCCGCCTGTGATGATGGCACCGGCGTGACCCATGCGGCGGCCCGGCGGGGCGGTAATGCCGGCGATGAAGCCGATCACCGGCTTGCGGATGTTCTG
>JBOHVJ010000151.1:0-6053 GCA_050735075.1 Binatia bacterium | reverse complement strand
GGTCAAGGGAGACCGGCCTCGTCTGAGTAAGGGTCTTTGCCTCTTCGGCTCTCTGTCGGATGAGTGAGAGTCCCGTAGGAGACTCCTCTTTAAGAGTCTTCCCTTTTCCATCGACCCAGGAAACTATCGAGATCCCTTTGAAGCGCTGGCGGATGCGCAGTGCCGGCTCTGTCTTGCCTTCGATCCTTATCTTTTCCCTTCCCTCAACGGTCACGGTGATGATCTGTTGGGAGAGGGTCGAGGGATCGAAGATAGGAAAGAGTTGCTCCTTTCCCGGTTCCAGGTTGAGGGTTACGATGTAGGGCTTGAGGGCGGCAAATAGGTAAGGAGGCTGATTTACAGAAAGCTCTTTTTCTGTGCGATGGCCCCCGGACTCGACTTCTAATTGAAGCCTCCCTGCGGTAAACTTTCCCCGCGCACCAAATCTGATGTCGTTGGAATGGAGTTCGAAGTCAAATTGTCTAAGGGCCCAATTAGAGGTGGCTGCCATCTCCAATCGGGTCTTTACCGTTTGAGTAGTCCCCAAGAGGTTTAGTCGTAAAGTGGAAGAGCTTCGGAGGGAGTACCCGTCGGGTTCCGGGTTGATTTTCTGAGCTGCAAAACCGATTTTTTCTCCCCGATAGTAGATTCCCCACCATTCCTCCATGGGTTCGTTGATGGCGGCTACTGTATGGAGGGGAACTGGGGAGGGTGGAGCCCAGAGCTGGCGCCTTATGAGGAGAATGTTCATTAGGCACCAGAAGAGAACGATGGCTATGAATAAGGATCGCTTCACAAGCAAGCTGTAAACAATATATGTTAATAGCAAGGGGCAGCCTTTTCAAACTCTTCGAGGGAGGCTACTAACACTCTCATGAAATTCGTCGCGGATAAGATGTTGGGGAGACTTGCGAAGTGGCTCCGGATTATCGGACAGGATGTGACCTATGGCCCGCATCTATCCGGTTATGGATTAATCCGCACCGCGCGAAGGGAGGGCCGCTTGATCCTTACCCGGGATCGCAGCGTTGCCAAGAAGAATCCTCCGGACTATCTTCTGATCCAGAGCGACCAGTTCCGAGAGCAGCTCAAGCAGGTTATCCTTGCCTGCCGATTGGACCCACTCAAAGATGCGCTTACCCGGTGCGTGGAGTGCAACACCCTTCTCGAACCGATAGCTAAAATGGCCGTCCAGGAAAAAGTTCCTCCCTATGTCTTCTCCACACAAGAACGATTCTCTTTCTGCCAGGGATGCCAGCGCATCTACTGGCCGGCTACGCACCAGCAGAAGATGTTGGAGGAGTTAAAGGCCTCGGGGTTTTGAGCGCCTAGAATTTATTGACTTCGTGTGATAGAAAGAGACCGTTTATCTTATTTCCCCGGTTCAGCCTTAGGCTGATCAGCTTTAAGCTGAAGCTCATCATGCCGGTAGAGCAGGTTCCGCCGAAGACTGATCAGTTATTGGCCGAGGCTGAAAAATCAGGCACGACGTGGTATACATTGTACCTTAGATCAAATTAATCCCCGGTAGCTCAGCCGGTAGAGCAGGTGGCTGTGAAAGGCATGGGCAGGAATGGGAGATGGGAGAGTGAAGCCCATGCCAAGTTGCAGCTTTCTGCCGTAAGGCAGATTGAAAAATCGGGTGAATTCAGGGAACCCTAAGCAGGAATACCCATTCTCCTGTATGGGAATCCTGAGCGAAGCCTGCCGAAGGGGGAGTCGTAGGCAGGAGCGTGCAGAGACTAGAGGTTGAGGACCCCTACCAATAAACCTCGCTAGCGCCCGACATCCGCCTCAGGCGGATGATGAGATAGTCCAAGCCTGGTAGAAATGCCAGGGCTACTTGTAACCACTTGGTCGGGGGTTCGAGTCCCTCCCGGGGAGCCAACCGTTGACTCCGCTTCGCTCAGCTCAAGGTCCTTGGGTGGTCGGGGCGGAGTTTTCAAAGCGAGAAAAATAAATTTTCGAGGTGATGCGATGGCAAACAAAAAAATTGTAGGCAACCCCACTCCCAGGGTGGAAGGTGAAGATAAAGTTACCGGGAAGGGGGTCTATGCGGCAGATGTGACTCTACCAGGAATGCTCTGGGGTAAGGTCCTGAGAAGTCCCATTCCCTATGGGCGCATAAAACACATCGATGCAAGCAAGGCCCTTCAGCTCTCCGGAGTCAAGACTGTTGTTACAGGGGAGGAGGTGACGGGACTCAAAATCGGCAGACGAATATACGACATGCCGATTCTAGCCGACGGTGTCGTTAGATTTATAGGCGAGAAGGTGTCCGCGGTGGCTGCCGAGACCGAGGAGATCGCCGAAGAAGCGCTCAACCTTATCGAAGTGGATTATGAGGAGTTGGAGCCGGTGCTCGATCCGGTCAAGGCCATGAAGCCATCTGCTCCACTCCTTCACCCGGATGTGCTGAACTATAAAGGACGCCCGGGAAAACTCGACGCGCCGAGCAACGACTTTATTTACATCACCTGGAAGAAGGGAGACATCAACATAGGGTTCGAGCAGGCGGATCTTGTCGTGGAGAACACCTTCTATACCAATCAGGTCCATCAGGCTTATATCGAGCCCCATTCGTGCATCGTGAAGGCCGAAGCGGATGGGAGAGCCGACATCTGGGCGTGCAGTAAAGTGCCGTACGGCATTCGCGAGCAGGTGGCCAACGCGGTTCAGATTGATCCGGAAAAGCTCGTCGTGCATCCTGTATACATCGGAGGAGATTTTGGTGGGAAGGGCGACTTCATGGATGTTGCGCTGTGCTACTTTCTCTCTAAAAAGAGCGGCCGACCTGTAAAGATGGTGATGGACTACGGCGAGGAGTTTGTTGCCGGCAATCCGAGGCACTCTTCCATCGTTAAAGTAAAAACAGGTGTTAAAAGAGACGGTACTCTTGTGGCACATCATATGGAGTTTATTTTTGACAGCGGAGCCTATGGCGCCTTTAAGCCAAACGCTTTCCTTAATGGCCCGCATGCCTGTGCCGGGCCTTATAACATTCCCCATGTGCTCATAGAAGAGCATATGGTTTATACGAACAAGATCCCTTGCGGTCACATGCGGGCGCCCGGCGATCCGCAAGGCTTTTTCGCCAATGAGAGCCAGATGGACTTGGTGGCGAGAAAACTGGGCATGGAGCCGGCAGTATTCAGAAAGAAGAACTTAATGCATGACGGGGACCAAGACCCAACTGGCGAGACCGTCGACTACATTAAGGCGGAAGAGACGCTGGAAAGGGCCCTCCAGGAAGCAGGTTACCATAAGCCGAAGCCAAAGAACGTTGGCCGGGGAATCGGCATGGTCCAGTGGCTGACCAACAGTGGTTATGGTTCTGTTGCGCTCACGATCGATGAGAAAGGGATGGTGACTCTTGCTTCGGCCATGCTCGACCAGGGCGCCGGCACTTATACTTTGCTCTGTGAAATCGTTGCCGAGGAGCTAAAGGTCCCGCTGGATAGGTTGCGCGTTGAGTCTCTCGACACCGCTCGGGGAGTCAAAGATACGGGCGTTGGAGGCAGCAGGGCGACGAGGGTCTATGGCAATGCGGCCTATGATGCCACTGTCAAAGCCGTGGAGGAGATCAAAAGGGCTGCCGCCCAACAGATGGGATGCTCTCCCGACGAACTCGTGCTTGCCAACGGAGCGCTTTTGCACAAGAGGGCCGAGCGAAGACTTACCTATGCTGAGCTGGTGAAGGCCAAGGGCTCGCCCATCAGCGTGCTCGGGAGTTACAATGATACCTCCAAAGTTCACCAGGCCTCCATGTGCGCCCAGATTGCCGAAGTCGAGGTCGACCCTGAGACAGGCCAAGTCAAGCTCAGAAAGTATATCTCGGCCCACAACACGGGCACTGTGCTCAATCCCCTCATGCACCAGGGTCAGATTGACGGAGGGACGGTGATGGGGATCGGGTACGCTCTGATGGAGCACCTAGTGATCGAGGGCGGCAAAGTGGCAACAACGCACTTTGGCGAATTCAAGATTCCCACAATCATGGATATACCACCTCTTAAGACCGCGGTGACAGAGATTCCAAAGGGCCCCGGCCCGTACAGCAGCATGGCGATCGGGGAGACCGCTAACATCCCAGTGGCCGCAGCGATAGCGAATGCCGTGGAGGACGCCGTCGGGGTGAGGATCATGGAGCTTCCCATAACAGCGGAGAAGGTCTTCAAGGCCTTGGCGAAAGGAGACTGATCTATGAGCAGACCAGCAGGGAAGATCGATCTTGCCAAGTTCAGAGAGGCAACCAGGGAGCAGCGTGAGCTAGCCAAGACCGGCCCGGAGGGACATACCATTCGCCAACGCGCGGTGATCCGCCTCATCGAGGATCAGCTTAAGGAGGCGAGGGTAGGGGAGTACACCATCCTTTGCGATGAGGCCAAATCTAGAAAGGGTGGAGGCAAGGCCCCCTCTCCCCTTCAGTACTTTGTCGCCGCGGTGGGATTCTGAATGTTCAGCCAACTGACGCGGTACGCGTCAGAGCTAGACGTCCAGATCGACGATGCGGAGATGGATATCCGCATGAGCTATGACACCCGGGGAAAGCTGAGATTGGCCGATGTCTCTCCGGCATGCCAAGGTGTGACCTACGTCCTCAACATCAAGAGCCCTGCGCCGTCTGAGAAAGTAAGACAAGTAGTTGATTTGATTGAGAAGGGATGCCACACCGTAAACACGATCAGAAACCCAATCCCGGTATCCGGCAAGCTAGTCCATAATGGCCAGGAGTTTGAAGTCAAATTTTAGCTGATGATATCTAACTTATTAATAAGTCAGTCTTTTTAAATTGTCATTCTGATCACCAGCCCATCGCTTGACTTATCACTTGATGCGTCTTAAATTGTGGCCAATATGGCCGCTGACCAAGATGTTGGCTTTTTGGTCAAGGAACTTCGTACCCGCCTTGGAGTAAGCCAGGAAAAACTAGCCGCCCGCCTCGGAGTATCCCTTCCGACAATCAACCGCTGGGAAAAAGGAAAAGCCAAACCAGACACCCTAGCTTTGCGTGCCCTGGAGCACTTTGTCGAAAGGCTCGGCCGAGAACACAGGGACCTTTACGAACGCTATTTTGGCAGTGCCATCCAAACGCCTCTCTTTCCAGAGGCTCAGCCTCGTCCAGGCCGAAGGCCGCGCGGACGCCGAGCAACTTCCACTCAAGCGGCCAGCGAAAACGGTCCCGGTCCCCTCGACACGAAATCGATGGAGGGCCTTCTTTGGAGGGCGGCGTGTTCCATCCGTGGTGAGAAGGATGCTCCGAAATTCAAGGACTATATTCTGCCCCTTGTATTCATTAAACGGCTATCCGATGTCTTTGAAGATGAGATCGCACGCCTCACAGAAATTTACGGCGACGAGGAGACTGCTCATACTGTATTGGAGGCGGACCATAGCTTGGTTCGTTTCTACATCCCGCCTGAGGCAACCTGGCCAGTCATAAGTGGCCGAAAAAAATTTGATTGGCCTGAAGAAAAAAGCCCCAAGACTTTGGGGGAACAACTTACCAACTCTGTCCGATCTATTACGAACGCCAACACTTCCTTGCAAGGTGTTATTGATATCGTCGACTACAATGAAATCCGCAACGGTGAGCGGGAGATCAGCGATGAAGCCCTCTCTAAACTTATCGAGCTTCTGAGCAACCCACGCTATCGGATGGGCTTGAAAGATGTAGAGCCTGATTTTCTCGGCCGCGCCTATGAATATCTCCTACGCAAATTTGCCGAAGGCCAGGGACAAAGCGCAGGCGAGTTCTTCACGCCGAAGGAGGTCGGCTGGCTTATCGCGTATCTTATGCAGGCTAAGCAGGGAGAAGAGATTTATGATCCCTGCTGTGGCTCTGCCGGACTTCTGATTAAGTGCCAGCTTGCGCTTAAGCAACGTGAACCAGAGATCGCTCGCCCCCTCAAACTCTACGGTCAAGAGCTGACAGGTTCTTCGTTCGCTATTGCCCGCATGAATATGGTGGTCCACGATATGGAGGGGGAGGTCGTCCGCGGCAATTCCATGACCAATCCAAAGTTTTCAGACGGATCGAGCCTCAAGAAGTTCGACATCGTGGTCACCAATCC
>JBOHVJ010000150.1:0-1869 GCA_050735075.1 Binatia bacterium | reverse complement strand
GAAAACCGACTGTCCGGGATGATAGGGGGGCTTGTGGAAACGTGGGCTAGGGTAAAGGCTATACGGGCACATAACGCGGAAACGCCGAAACAGACAAGCTTTTACCTAAGGTTGCGCGCGCCGCATTTCTATCCCGACCATCAAAATTTCTCTTCATGAGACTTGCAGCTAACGTATAATGTTTTGATGGCCCCGTGTCTCAATCAATTGCCTTTATGCAGTTAAGCCTTTTTCCATTTCTCCCGAAACCTAATGGGGTTGCCAATAAGCTTGATTCGAACGACCGCGCCTTTCACGATTGGTACCGCTTTGTTCTCTCGTTCCCACCTCATTTAGTCAGGGAATATATTGACAAATTTGAATTGCACGGCAGTAAGACAATTCTCGACCCTTTCTGCGGAACGGGCACAACTCTTGTAGAGGCCAAGCGCCTTGGCATTGGAAGCATTGGCTTTGAGGCGAATCCGATGGCCCATTTCGCCAGCAGCGTCAAGGTGGATTGGGATGTTACCCCGGATGCATTGATCGAACACGCCAGCCTGGTCGCGGAATCCACTTTAGAAGTTCTTGCAGCCTCTAGCGTACATCCACTGCGCACATTGCCAGAAGAAGCTTTCAAGCTGTTTATTAAAGGATTCCATTAGCCCGCTGCCTTTACATAAATCGCTTATACTCTTGGAGCAATTGCGTTCCCTCAACGATGACCGCTTTTTTCGTTATGAGTTGCTGGCACTCGCGAAGACGCTGGTTTTTTCCGCCAGTAACTTACATTTCGGGCCGGAAGTTGGCGTAACTCGCGCAAAAAAGAAGGATGCTCCTGGGGTCGAGAGCTGGCTACATGAAGTGAGAATTATTGCCAATGATGTCCGTTCAGCAGAGTACATATTAGCACCGCAGGCCATTGTCCATCTTGCCGATTCAAGACAACCCGGCCAGTTCTTACAGCAAAATTCAATCGATGCGATCTTCACTTCCCCGCCGTATCCTAACGAGAAGGACTATATCCGCACCACCCGGCTTGAGTCTGTCGTGCTGGGATTTGTTAATAACAAGGCGGAATTACAGGCATTCAAAAAAGGGCTGGTTCGCTCCAATACGCGAAACGTATACAAGGGTGATAATGATGATAGCTGGGTTTCCGATCACGAAGAAATTCAGTGCATTGCGAGAGCCATTGAAAAGAGGCGAATCGACCTGGGAAAAACATCTGGACCATTTCTTAAACCAGGGGCTTGTCTCGGCTATGTAGTAGGTGATCAGGCGTCCTATCTGCGAATCATGATTCGTACAGGTCAGCTTCTGGCCGATATTGCGCAGTCGCTGGGTTACGAATTGGTGAGCATTGATCTATTCCGCACCCGACTTGCCACTGCTACCCGCCAGCAAATGCGGGAAGAGGTGGTGGTGCTCCGCTGGCCTGGAAAAAGGATCAAATGAGGAAAAAGCAATAGATGGCCAAGGGGAAAAACCGGTATTCGCAAATCATCGAGAAAATATTCGAGCGCAACTATACAGAGGGTGCCTCGGAAGTTCTATTTGAACGCGAAGATCTTGTACGCACTGCTCAAGAGTTAAACATTCCATTACCCAAAAAGGGAAAAACGGGATCGCCATTTCGGCAGAAAAACACTATCACCTCGTTACTCCAATGATCGGTGGCGCATCTGTTTTCGGTGGACGGAAGCGGGCGCAAACGACGTGGAGATCGTGGATTACCACTGAGGTTATGAGCAAACTCAAACCCGTTACCCCCGGCGAGATCCTCCTGGAAGAGTTCCTCAAGCCGATAGGGCTTAGCCAGTATCGTTTGGCCAAGGAGATCGGCGTTCCCGCGCAGCGCATCGGCGAGATCGTTGCCGGTAAGCGCTC
>JBOHVJ010000149.1:0-8719 GCA_050735075.1 Binatia bacterium | reverse complement strand
ACCCGATCTTGACAGCTAAACCCCAAAACTCCTGATTCGCTTCACTGCTTCAGGCCTCATTCTCCCCCCAAGGAAGAGGAAATTCTATGGGCGCTGATGACAAGGTTTTGTTCGGAATTGCAGCGGGCTCTTTGCTGCCCAAGCGAGATCATCGCAGCAGGAGCCCGCCTTCTCGTTCTAAACCCGGTGTTTGATATGTTGGATCAGCTTGAGATCCTCTCTGGAGAAGTCATTCCGCAAATCTCCCGCCTGTGACCGCCGCAGCGGAGAAGTCCCACCCATGGGCTTGAGTTTCCTTAAAGATATAGGTAGAAGCGGTCTTATGGAACATTTGTACCGGAAATAAATAGCAAGAAGGGGGGTTACCATGGCCAGGATACGACACATTGCCATTCTCGCCAAGGATACATCTAAGCTATCAGAGTTCTACAAGACTTCGTTCGGGCTCAAAGAGGTGGCTCGAAGCGGCGAAAACAAAGAGGCCATTTACCTTTCCGACGGCCACATCAACCTCGCCATTTTGCCCGCCCGGGGCCGACGGGAAGGGATCTACCATTTCGGCTTTGAGGTAGAGAATTTGGCAGAGAGGGTGCAGGCGGCGCTCGAAGCCGGAGCCACTAAAGGCTCAAGCTCTCTCCCAAAAGATGGCCGTTTCGCCGAATCCTTCGTTCTCGACCCTATAGGAACGAGGGTGGATTTATCGCAGCAAGGGTGGAAGGTCTAGCGACTCCCTCTATAACAGTCATTCTGCGCAGCGATGAATTTTAAGCTTGCCTGACTTGGCTTCTCCCTCTAATTCCTGTAGGGCTGGCCCCAGGCAAAAACCATGACGGAGGCTTGAGGGCCAGTAATGATAACCATGCGCACTGGACTGGAAAGGCTTCTAGATAAACCTAAGCGCTGGTTGGGAAAGGCTCGGGTGGGACTGGTTGCCAATCCAACCACGACGGATCGTCGCTTGAGTCACGCTATTGACCTCCTCCATGCCCACCCAGATGTCGATCTCCGCTTGCTTTTCGGGCCTGAGCATGGGATCCGGGGCGCAGCCCAGGACATGGTCGCAGTCGGCGACACCCGCGATCCCGTCACTGGACTGCCCGAGGTCAGTCTTTACGGCAAGAGCTTTGAGTCGTTGTCCCCGACCCCTGCGCATCTCTCTCAGATCGATGCGCTTCTCTTTGACATCCAGGACGTCGGCGCCCGCTACTATACTTATGCTGCCACCATGGCACTGTGCATGCGCGCTGCAAAAAAGGCCCAGGTGAAAGTCGTCGTTCTCGACCGACCCAACCCCATTGGAGGCGTGCAGATCGAGGGGGGCGGTTTGGACCCTGGGCTGGAAAACTTCTGCGGTTTGTATCCCATTCCTCAACGACACGCGATGACCATCGGTGAGCTGGCGCGCCTGTACAACGATACGTTTGGGATCGGCTGCGACCTGGAGGTCGTAGCCTGCGAGGGTTGGCCCCGCCACTGGTACTACGACGACTGCAATCTGCCCTGGGTGATGCCCTCACCTAACATGCCAACCCTAGAGACGGCCCTCGTCTACCCTGGTATGTGCCTTCTGGAGGGAACCAATCTTTCCGAAGGTCGCGGTACAACCCGACCCTTCGAGCTCTTCGGAGCGCCTTTCATTGATCCCAGTAAATGTGCTGACGAGCTTCGGCGCTATGATCTTCCCGGTGTAAGCTTCCGTTCCTGTATCATCGAGCCAACCTTCCACAAGTTCGCGGGACAGCGCTACGGCGCGCTGCAGTTGCACGTTACCGATCGATGGGCTTTTCAGCCCTACCGCACCGGTATCGCCATTCTGGTCGCAGTCAGGTCGCTTTGGCCCGATGCCTTTGCCTGGCGCACTGAACCTTATGAGTTTCGTCACGACGTTCCCGCGATCGATCTCTTGACTGGCACGGCAAAAGTTAGGAAGGCGATCGATAACAGAGAGGATATTGATAGCGTGATGCGAACCGCCTGCAGTGGCACAGAGGCCTATGATGCCGGCCGCAGCAGCGCGCTTTTGTACGACTGAAAGATTTGATGGGGGCGGGAAAGGGGGGAGGCAGAGAGTCTAAGATCCTTCTCTCGGAAACCAGCCTCCGGAGCGATGAAGGCCGCGCAGATAAACGATCTGCCCCGTCCCTTGCAAGCTGCTCTGGATTACGCTAACCAGGCGGACCCCAACCGTGGGCAGGGGTTCATACTGGGGCTCATTGAGCACTCGGTCTAGGTCCGCAGGTGTCACTGTGGTCAGATAGGCTTTGGAGCGCTCAAAGACGGCTTGGTGATAGTCAAGTAAGGTCTTGGCATCAGCTCGGAAACGAGCGACCTGCTCGCGGGTATGGGTAAGGCCGGGGCCATAGTCGTTGGAGCTGGGTGGCATGTTAAAGCGAGTGTGCCAGCCATCGGAGATCCAGGCCTGCTCCTGTCCGGCCAGGCGCGAGATTTGGCTGTCTTGTACGCGGGTGAGGCGCCAGGCAAGCCAGCCGATGGGGGGATGCGGCTCCCGATGTAGTTCTTCCGCAGTCAGGTCGGAGATCGCGCTATGTAGCGTTTCCCGGACTCTTCCCAGCGCATCCAAAACGATTCCTGCTCCTTCCATAGAAACCTCCTTTGCAGCCTCTCATACTACGGGTAGCAGCATAGCGCAATCTGTTTACCCACCTCTTTGCCTTTGTGTCACGCTTCGTGGCTAGTTTCCGTTCCTTCTTTAAAAACACGCGCACATCATATAGCATTCTTGTGAGGCTTTATGGAAATAGCCGATGTGCAAAAGTTTTTGGCGGATAATCACCGGGGCGTGCTGGTTGCCCGGAAGCGGGACGGCTGGCCGCAGATAACGCTCGTCGCTCCCGGCGTCGATGCCGAGGGCCGCGTACTCATCACCGCGCGCGGCACGACGTACAAGGTCAAAAATATCCGGCGCGACCCTCGAGTCTCGATGTTAGTCATGGGCGAGCAGTTTAGCGGCTCGAGGTATGTGCAGCTCCATGGCACCGCGGAAATCATCTCCCAGCCTCAGGCCATGGATCTTTTAATTTATTGGCACCGGCAAGTGAGAGGAGAGCATCCGAACTGGGACGAGTACCGGGAGAAAATGAGAGAGGAGCAGCGGGTCGTGATCCGCATCAACATTGAGAACGTAGGTCCTCAACAAAGAGGGTAGCAGCAAGGATGAAGGCGGAAGGATGAAGCCGAATAATCAGGCAAAACGCAACAGGTGAAAGAAACAAGAGTGCGGCATGGAGTTCGGTGTATTCGACCATCTTGACCGCGGCGATTTGCCGCTCAAAGATTTTTTCGAGGCGCGCCTCAAGCTCATCGAGGCCTATGACCGGGCGGGTTTTTACGCGTACCACGTTGCCGAGCATCACTCGACCCCGCTCGGCATGGCGCCGTCGCCGAGTGTGTTCCTCGCAGCCGTCGCACAGCGCACGCGGCGGCTTCGTTTTGGGCCCCTTGTCTACGCGCTACCGCTCCATCATCCGGTTCGGCTGATCGAGGAGATCTGCATGCTCGATCAGATAAGCGGCGGACGGCTCGAGATCGGGTTCGGCCGAGGTTCCTCGCCCATCGAGGTCTCACTCTACGGACAGGATCCTGCTCAAGCGCGGCGGATCTATGCAGAGGCTCTCGACCTCATACTCCAGGGCCTCTCCAAAAGGACGCTCAATTTCCAGGGCGAGTTTTTCTCATTCGATAATGTTCCGATCGAGCTTGAACCGTTGCAAAAGCCGCATCCACCGGTGTGGTATGGAGTCCATTCAGTCGAGAGCGCGGAGCGGGCCGCGCGCCGGAGCTTCAATGTCGTCAGCCTGGACACGGCGCATGAAACCCGCAGCTTCGCCGATCGATATCGCAAAGTCTGGCGCAAGACCCGGGGAGACACCTGTGTGATGCCTAAGATCGGAATCAGCCGCTTCATTGTCGTCGCGGAGAGTGACCAAGAGGCCCTCAGCGTCGCGCGTCGGGCCTACCCGATATGGCACCGGAGTTTCTACCATCTCTTCCGGCTCTATGGAGGCGGCCCGGCGCACCCACGGCCGCCGGATTTCGACGGGCTTAGCAAAGCTGGCCTAGGCATCGCCGGCAGTCCGGAGACAGTGGGGGCGTTACTACAATCACAGCTTCTGGAGTCGGAGGCCACTTACCTGGTAGGGCAACTCGCCTTCGGTGATCTGTCGCTCGTTGAATCTCTGGGGTCGATCGAGCTGTTTGTCCGGCATGTCATGCCGACGTTGAGCCCTCGATGATAGGAGACGGGGGGTTAACGTGTAGAAGCCGAGGTCCCAACGGGCCTCCGACACTCTAAGAATGTAAAAGCATAGCCGACAAGAGGAACCTCCTTGAAGAAACTCCATTCAACTCCGCTCTCTATGGTTGCTTTAGCCCTATATTCCTTACTGACACCTGGCCTAACCTGGACGGCGGCTGACCTAATCACTGAGATGCAGCAGCGGCAAGACCAGCTCCGGCAGCAACAGCAGTTAAACGAGCTGCAGCGTGAGCAGCAGCTGAACCAGCTCCGGCGCCGGCAGGAGTTAAACCAGCTTCAGCAACAGTTAAATCAGCTCCAGCGACAGCAGGGAGACCAGAGTCAACGGCAGCAGGATTTAGACCAGCTCCAGCGACAGTTAAATCAGCTCCAGAACGAGCAGCAGCTTAGGCAGCTCCAGCACGAGCAGCAGCTAAAACAGACCCAACAGCAGTTAAATCAGCGTCAGCGCGAGCAGCAGCTGGACAAGCTCAGACACCAGCAGGAGATAAACCAGATCCAACAGGAGCTGAAGCAGTTGCAGAACCAGCAACAGCCAAACTAGATCCAACGTCTTTACGAAATTCGATGGAAGTCATGGGGGTCGCGTCCCCGCCGGGTACCCCGGGGGCCACATAAAGCCCTGCACGTAATGTGGGGATGAATGCTTTGAACTTCCCCGAAGGGCAGCGCTGCCAAGCCACGGACCTCTAAGTCTGTGGGACGGGGGTTTACTTTTCTTGTAGGGTTTTGTAGATCTTCTCTGCCGTGACTGGCAAATCGCGAATGCGCGCCCCCACGGCATCTTCAACCGCGTTGGCGATGGCCGCCGCCACCGGCGAATTTGGGTTCTCGCCAATCCCCTTGGTCTTGTAAGGCCCTACGCCGCTATCCGCCTTGACGAGGACGGTCGTTAGCTCCGGGATATCTCTTGCGGTGGGAATCTTGTAGTCACCGAAGTTGAGTGTTGCCACGCGACCGTCTTCCACGACGACCTGCTCCATCAGCCCGTAGCCAAGGCCCTGAATCACGCCGCCGTCGATCTGGCCCTGATGGCCTATCGGGTTCATGATAATGCCCGTGTCATGAGCAGTGGTGAAGCGGAGCAGTTTTACTTCCCCGGTCTCGCGGTCCACAGAAACTTCCGCTACCTGCGCCGTAAATGCAGTGACAGGAGAATGTTCGTCGTCCCGGTTTACGGCCTGCCTGGTAACGGAGCGGCCAACCCTAGAGAGGAGCTCGTCCCAGCGCTGGCGCTTCCCCGTCTTCTTCCGGATTATCTCTCTTCCCTTCAGAGCCATTTCTGAGCGGGGCCATCCGAGCAGCTTCTCGGCGATGCCGAGCAGCTCTTCTTTTGCCTCCCGGGCGGCCTTCCAGGCCGCCCCGCTTCCTACCCGGGTTCCTCGGCTTCCGCCGATGCCGGTATCGAAGGGTACCCCGAGATCGGTGTCGAGGATCTTGATCTGAATCTCCCCGGGGTTGAGGGAAAGCTCCTCTGCCAAGATCTGCCTGAGGGTAGTGTAGGTTCCGGTGCCCTGCTCGAACATCGATGTGTGGAGAATGACGGAGCCGTCGGGGTTCAGCTGAACCACGAGGGAGGTGGCTCCGGCTCCGGGAGCCCGATAGCCCATAGCTATTCCTCGCCCAATATTCGCCGCCTTGGGAGCGCTGTACCGGGCCGCTTTGGCGGCGGCCTCCAAGGTCTCTTTCGCCTTTATTCCCTGATAGTGAGCCCCCGTTAGCGTCTCGTCTCCCTCCTCTATTAGATTCTTGAGCCGGAACTCAAGTGGGTCCATCCCGAGCCTTCGTGCCACGCAGTCCATCTGGGATTCGGCAGCGAAGTATGCCTGGGGTTCCCCGGGCGCCCTCATCTGACCTCCGGGGAGGTTATTGGTGTAGACCCGCATCACCTCGATGCGCGCATGCGGAACTCTGTAAAATCCGCCGCCATGAGCGGCTCCACCAACGATCGCCGACGGCCTGAGACCCCCATAGGCCCCACTGTCGAGGATAACTTCCATCTGATGGGCCACCAGCGTTCCATCGTGTTTGACGCCTGTCTTTAACCGCATGACCGCCGCATGCCGGGGGGCTCCTGCCATCAACTCCTCCTGGTATTCCATCACCATCTTCACCGGCCTCCCGCTGCGCAGAGCGAGGAAGTAGCAGAGCGGTTCATCCATGGGCGCTCCTTTGCCCCCAAAGTCACCGCCGATAGAGACAGGGTTGACCCGGATGCTATCCTTCGAGATGCCCAAGGCGGTTGACAGACTCTGCTTCAAGCCATGGGGTACCTTGTTGGGCGACCAGACCTGCACCCTACCTTGATCATCGATCCAGACCAAACAGCAGTGTGGCTCCAAAAAGGCCTGGTGCACCCGCGAAACAGTGAAAGTGTTCTCGACTACGAGGTCGGACTGGCCGAACCCCGCTTGCACATCACCCCGCTCATAAACATCCCGAACATAGGCGTTCGAAGGCCTCTCCAGAGGTTTAGGAAGCCCCTGATAGTTGTTGACGTCCGGGTGAAGAATCGGGGCACCCTCCTGGATGGCTGCCACGGGGTCAAAGACAGCGGGAAGCTCTTCGTAATCCACACGAATGAGCTCCAGCGCTTCTTGCGCCGCCTCTAAGTCCTCGGCGGCAACCGCCGCCATACGCTCCCCGATGAAGCGGACCCGGTCCTGAGCCAGCACGGGTACGTCTCGATAGCGTCGGCCATAGAGGATACCCTTCACGTCGGCCCCTGTCAGGATGGCGCGTACGCCTGGCGCCTTCTCGGCCCGAGAGGTATCTATTCGGATGATGCGCGCGTGGGGATGAGGGCTCCGCAAAACCTTGGCCCAAAGGGTTCCTGGGAGCAAGACATCGGCAGTATAGCGCGCGTCGCCGGTGACTTTTCCCGCCACCTCGGTCCGGGGTGTTGGCTGACCAATGATGCGATACGACACAATCGTTCCTCCTCGGAAATTCATCAAAGTAGAATAAAAGTAGAACTATTCTATCGACCAATAAAATTCAAACAGCCTTAAACAGCCTGCGCTAGCCATTCCAAGTCGATCTCCAAAGCGTTCAAGTCGTCTGAGATCACTAGGCGGCAGCTCACGTTTTCGGAATTCCTAAAATAAGAGAGGGAGCAGGTGACAGGGTCAGGTAACCATGAAAAGGGGGCGATCTCAAGTAGGATGACGGCGAGGTAAAGCCATCGAACCGAGGAGGGGTATGGGGGGACAAGTCTTTTTTAGAGCTTCCCTCCCTTAGCTTTTAGCAAATGGAATATTGTGTCGCAGGCTTTATAAAGCCGGCCGTGAAGTGATGATAACGAACCGAGCACGGCGGTTGCTCTGCCAGCATCTCTCGGTCTTGTCTTTACAAGCCGGAATTTCCTCGCCATAGCTCACCGTAGAGAGCCGTTCGGCTGAAATCCCCAGGGAAATGAGATAGTCTTTGCTGCTGTGTGCCCTTTTGGCGCCCAGGGCCAAGTTGTATTCATTGGTTCCACGTTCATCAGCATGACCCTCGATCTGCACTCGGACTGAAGGATTTTCCTTCATCCAATTCGCATTGGCTTTAAGGATCTCCCTAGCATCAGAACGAAGATCGTAACGGTCGAAATCATAACGAACCTCTTGCAGCGGACCTGACGACGGGACCTCTCCCCCGCGCATCGCATCCAGGCTTGACCCCGAATTGGATTCTCGCGCCTGCTGTATCCTGCCGGGCTCCGTCGTGGCAGCCTCCGTTTGGGGTGGAGGGTTTACAGGCACTGGCGAACACCCTTTCAGGGCAAAAGTAGTAAGGAAAATAAAGGCAGCCAGTGGTTGAATTAGCCGATTAACCATAACTTACCTCCTTTAAGGTTAAGTGATTCTTAAGGAATTCCTTTTGCTCAAGCAAACGGGATGCCAAGCTTTAATTACTTGATCTTTAAAGGTTTCCTATCGTCCTCAACTTCCTAACTGTGAACGATTTTCGACAATTGGCGACAAAAAATGCCTGCCGCGGCAACTGTAGAAGAGAGCGAACAATTGTGTCAGTCAAGGTTCGGGAATGAACATCCTTCCCTTCTTAGGGTTACGCCGCTTTAGATCAAGTGGCTGAAAAAAGGGTCATTTTACCATTTCTTTTGGCTGATTGTCCTACCCGGCCAACTGGCATGATAGTTGCGTGCCCATATCAAAAAATTAAAGTATGGGAGAGAAAACCATGAGAAAGCATATCTCTCTTTTCGCATCGTTCTTGTTTTTCTTCCTTTGGGGATGCACATGGTTCGCTAAGGAAGATAAGGACCGTGGCGAAGACTTAAAGAAGAGCGCCTCTCAACAGCAGCCGGAGACTTCTTCAACACCAACTGCCTCTACAAGCGAAACGAAATCTGTCAGTACCGAATCGCATAAAGAGCCCACCACAGCACACAAGGAGCCTACCACGGCACAGATCCGGAAGGTCCAGGAACGCTTGAAG
>JBOHVJ010000148.1:0-2532 GCA_050735075.1 Binatia bacterium | reverse complement strand
GATCACTCCATGGAATTTTCCCATGGCCATCCCCACTTGGAAGCTCTTTCCCGCTCTTCTTTGCGGCAACACGGTTGTCTTAAAACCGGCCGAAGATACCCCTCATACCGCAGTGAAGCTCTTTGAGATCCTTGAGGAGGCGGGAGTCCCCCCTGGAGTTGTTAATCTGATTCACGGCAGCGGAGAAGAGGCTGGCGCGGCCCTTGTGCGCCACCGCGATGTTCAGCTCGTCTCTTTTACCGGATCGAGCGCAGTGGGACGCGAGATAGCGGCTGTTTGCGGCCAGAACTTGAAGAAGGTTTCGCTCGAAATGGGTGGTAAAAACGCTCAAATCGTCATGGAGGATGGCGACTTGAAGCTTGCCTTGGATGGAGCCCTCTGGGGAGCCTTTGGAACCACCGGACAGCGCTGCACAGCTACCAGCCGTCTCATCCTGCACCGGGAGATCAAAAAAGAACTGACCGAGATGCTCGTAGAACGGGCGGAGAAAATAAAAATCGGTGACGGTCTGGATGAGACCGTAGAGATGGGCCCCCTGATCAACGAAGCGGCGCGGCAAAAGGTGCACGGCTATGTGCAGATCGGCAAAAAGGAAGGGGCAAGGCTTCTTACCGGGGGGACGATCTATGAAGAGGGGAAGTGGATACATGGCTATTTTTATCGGCCGACAATATTTGATCGAGTTGTCCCCGCCATGCGCATCGCCCAAGAGGAGATCTTCGGTCCGGTCCTCTCTATTATCGAGGTCAAGAGCTTTGAAGAGGCCATTGAGGTTCTCAACGGAACCCCCTACGGTCTCTCCAGCTCCATTTATACTCGGGATGTGGGAAGGACCTTCCGCGCCCTGAGAGATATCGAAGCCGGCATCACCTACATCAATGGTCCCACTATCGGCGCTGAAGTCCATCTCCCCTTTGGCGGCGTGAAGGAGACAGGCAACGGACACCGTGAGGCAGGGACCACTGTCTATGACATATTTAGTGAGTGGAAGTCGGTTTACATCGATTATTCGGGAAAATTACAGAAGGCACAGATCGACAATGTAGAATAAGATGACCGGCGACCGCGGACGGCGGACCGGTCAGCGGTCTTCGGTCTCTAGGCCGCAAGGAATCGTTGATGAAAATACCTCATATCAAAACCAAGCCCCCGGGTCCCAAGGCCAAGGGAATCATTGAGCGCGATCAGCGCACTACGGCCCCTGCGTATGGAAGGGTCTATCCGTTAGTAGTCAAAGAGGGGCGGGGGATGGTGATCGAGGATGTGGACGGCAACCTCTTCTTGGATTTCACAGCCGGAATTGCTGTGACCTCAACCGGCCACTCCCATCCCCAAGTCGTTCGAGCGATCGAGGAGCAGGCGCGCAAGTTTCTTCATTTCTGCGGCAGCGACTTCTACTACGAGCCGATGGTCGGACTAACAGAGAAATTAAGCCGTATGGCGCCGGGGCCCTCTGCCAAAAAGGTCTTTCTCACCAACTCGGGAACGGAAGCCATAGAGGCAGCCTTCAAACTGGCACGCTACAGCACGAAACGGCAACACGTCATCGCCTTCTTTGGTGCGTTCCACGGCCGTACCTTGGGCTCGCTTTCTTTAACTGCGAGCCGCTCTTCCCACCGGGCGAATTTCGGTCCTCTGATTCCAAACGTTCACCACATTGCCTATGGCTATTGTTACCGCTGTCCCTATAACTTAACCTACGGCTCCTGCGGTATCGAATGTGTTCGATACATCGAGAAGGTCCTCTTCCGTCATGAAGTAGCCCCGGAGGAGGTTGCCGCCATAGTCGTTGAGCCGATTCAGGGCGAAGGAGGTCTCATTGTCCCTCCCCCCGAATATCTCGGCATGATCAAAGAGATTTGCCAGCGCCATGGTATTCTCCTCATCGCTGATGAAGTGCAGACGGGTTTCGGACGCACCGGGAAGATGTTTGCCTGTGAGCATTGGGGTGTCGAGCCGGATATCCTTTGCGTCGCTAAAGGCATCGCCAGTGGACTCCCTCTCGGGGCGATGATTGCTCGAAGCGACATCAGCACTTGGACACCGGGCACCCATGGCTCTACTTTCGGCGGGAACCCAGTGGCCTGTGCCGCAGCTTTGGCCACCATAGGGTTATTGGAAGATGGGCTGGTCGAAAACGCCGCCGAGGTGGGGGCTCATTTAAAAGAAAAGCTTAACCAACTTAAGGCTAATTACCCTGCGATCGGCGATGTCCGAGGGCTGGGTCTCATGATTGGCGCAGAGTTGGCAAAACAGGACGATGGCCGGGCACCTGATTCGGAGCTGCGGAATAAGGTTATCCGAAGAGCCTTTGAAAAGGGGTTGCTCCTTCTCGGCTGTGGGGAGAGCACGGTTCGTTTCATCCCGCCTTTGATCGTGAGTAAAAGTGAGACGGATATTGCCGTTGAGATTTTCGCATCAGCTCTAAAAGAGCTAACGCCCCCTCACCCTTCCCTTTCCCCCTCGGAGACTGTGTCATAAGGCCGTTCATGGTTCGACAAGCTCACCACGAACGGACGGCGACACACCAAA
>JBOHVJ010000147.1:0-7577 GCA_050735075.1 Binatia bacterium | reverse complement strand
TGTTGGGCGACAAATTTCTTTGCGTTGACTTCGGTATCTTTGACAAAGATGCCGACGAACTCCACCCCCTTGTCTTTTACTTTCTCGTAAACTTTGGCTACAGCAGGAGCCTCCTGCTGGCACTCCGATCACCATGAAGCCATAAATTTGAGCACGACCGCTTTTCCCTGGAGACCGGCAAGCTTGATCTCTCCTTTGTCAAAAGTTTTGAGGGCGAATTCAGGGGCTTTGTCCTTTTTTACCTCGGCTGATTCCACCAATCCAGCGTGAAGGTATGAGATGAGAAGTGCAGCGGACAACGTGCCGCCCAGTAGAAAATGTTTCCCTTTCATGACTCTTTTTCCTCCTCCCTTTAAGATTTAACGGCCTTGGGTTTTAGGAAGTTCCAGGATCGCTATCAGATACGTATGACCGCTCACCCACATGATGCCCACGTTACCAGAGTACCATCAGCCGAGGTAGTAGCATTACCATTAAGTTGTAGACAACGTGAGCCACTGCAATGGGCCACAGCCTCCTAAACCAACAGAACGCGCCGCCGTATACCAGACCCGCAAGGGTCGCATTGAGTACACCGCCCATACCCTGGTCCATATGATAGCCACCAAAGAGCAAAGCCGTGAGAAATAGGCTAGTCCATGTGGAGCGGAGGAGCTGCTCGAATCGGGGAATGAGATACCCCCGCATGAGCAGTTCCTCGTAAAGGGCAGAAATGCAAATGTGAACGACGAAAAACACGTACTCCACGATAAGTGGCGCTCTTCCTGGCGATGTGATGGGCTCTATCCCGTTATCTTCAGAATGAGTGGGTTCAAGGAGCAGAGATAATCCCTCTGAGATAACCACATAATTCATCAACACGATTCCCAAGACGATACTTGCGTCCAAGCTCATTGATTGGGAACGGGTAAATCCGAAACGAAGCCAAGATTCGCCGCTTCGCCAGATGAGATACACCAGAAGGACGCTGAGGGATGTGTCCTTGATGATGTTCCCCAAGGAATCCCTTAGCGAAAAAGACTCGCCTGCCGAAGACACGCCGGGGCTGCGCCCAATAAGGTCCACAACGGGCAAGTACATGGGGAGTAGAGCGACGATCAAAACGACGCCGACCTCTAGCCATATCTCACGGTCTGTTCGATCCGCCACTTAAGTTACGCCTCGCTTTGCGATTCCTGGTTTACCCCCGCCTTTCACTTCCTGGCACTCTTGAGACGGAATCTTATGGATTCGACTTGACGTGTCATCTGTTCCTCGTAATCGAGCATTCTTTTGACCAGCACCAAAAGTGGAATGATAAGCATCATCCCTCCCTCTGACATGATCGCCCCGCCGAAAGCCTGATCATCTAGGGGGCTCAACCCCCACAGGCGCGGCACGACAGTATAGTAGGGATACAGGGTCCGATCCGTCACGGCGATGAGAAAGCCCAGCGCCGTATTTTGGAAAGCTGCCACCAGGACGTAGACGATTCTAAAGCCGTAGGGAATATGCCCGTGAATCCGCGGGGCCGGGTTGATGATGGGCCACCAGAAGAGAAGCGCTGCAATGAAGATAGACAGGTGCTGCATATCGTGAATGAGATCATTCCGCAGCGAGGCCTCGAAAGCAGCAGGATAGTGCCAGCCCCAAAGGGTGATCACATAAAGAGGCAATGACACCGGCATGAGCGTCATGGCCCGCAAGCTTCGACGAACCACCGCACCCCGGGTGAGAAGTCGTCCAAGGGCACGCCGGAGACTTCCAGGCAGTCCCCATAGGACCGGTGCCAGAGGGTTGCCGAGCAGCAAGAGCGGCGGCGCGATCAACGTAAGTAGCTCGTGCTGGATCATATGCATGAGGAAAAGCCTTGAGGCAAGGCTGTCTATCGGAGAGAGAAGCGCCAAAGAAATAGTAAGTAGTCCGGTCAAGTAAAGCGTAAGTTGCCACTTATAGGCGACATGGGCACTTCGCTTATGCAGCAGCTTCCAACCAACAGTGTAGATGGTTCCGAAAAAGACTGTGACTAGAAGAACGTCTGGCCGCCAGTGCCAATCAGTAAAAGAGGCATCTGTCGAGAGATGAGCCCACGCAGGGTCTACAGAGAACCCCAGGAGGCCAAGCAGAATGGCAATGAGGGCGGACACTATTTCTTTTTTTCTGGCCCTCTTAGAGGTAGACTCCAGCAGCAAAAGGTCGTTCAAAGGAGAATCCATAAAGCGATAAGCCACGCCGGAAGGAGCCCTGCTACTCCAAGGAGCCAGTACGTAAGAGGAGAAAGTGAATAGCCTGACTTGTCAAGCCGTCTTGCCACCGTATCCGTAAAAATAACTCCTAACAGAGCAACCACTGAAGAGAGAATCGCTGAGCGAGGTAAAGGCTCGTATTCGGGTCCGACGGAAGATGGCAGCAACCCCAGGAAGGCAATCAACCAGGCGGGAAAGAGCGCAGCAAGCCCCAAGAGCCAGCGCTGTCGTGGTCGCCAATTAGACACCCACCTGCTGAGGTACGGCAGCGCAGCCCCCGTGGCAAATAACCCAAGGACTCCGAGAACAATGGATAGCCTGGCCATCTCCTCTCACACCAACCTTACGGTACCGGAGGTGTAGGTGTAGGAGGCCCGTATCGGCTGTAAGTCCGGTTGATGACCAGAAGGGCGACAGCGAGGAAGAGAAACAATATCGCCCTGCTCCTCACCGCGCTGGCTCTCCTTCCCCGTCCTGTCTGACGGGATCATCGGAACACGCCGGTATGCCCGAGGCTGTAGCGACCGGGCTGAGGGAACACAGCAAGCCCATGCGGGTTGAGGCCCACACGGATCGTCTGCACCCGCGCGCCGGCGACGGTGTCAATCACATACACCTCGTGGTGGTAGCGTCCGCTGATCCAGAACTGGCGGCCGCCGGGCGTGACCCCGCCCATGTCGGGGCTGCCGCCGATCTCCCACGTCCTGACGACTTTGCGGGTGGCGAAGTCGATGACCGAGATGCTCCCGGCCAGCCGGTTGGTCACATAGAGGAACCGCGTATCGCGGCTGACGTAGAGGCCGTGGGCGCCACGGCCAGTGGGGATAAACGCCACCTCCCTCATTGCATCGGCATCCACGACCGACACGCCATGGCGCCCCTGATTGGCGACGTAGAAGACCGTCCCGTCAGGGGCGAGCCTGACATCAATGGGGAGGCCACCGACGCGGAACTCACCGGTGAGCCTCATCGTCGGGATGTCCACCTTCACCAGCCAGCCCGTGTACTCGCAGCTAGCCAGGAGATACCGGCCGTCAGCGGAGAAATCGAGGTGGTCGACGCCGGCGTAGGGGATCGACACGCTGCCGCGGAGCGCCCACGTCGTCGGATCCCGGAAGTCAAGGCGCTTGAAGCGTTCGGCGACCACGATGGCGTACTTGCCATCGGGCGTGAAATACAGGTTGTAGGGATCGGTGACAGCGATGGTGCCCGTGGCCTTGCCGGTGCGCGGGTCGATGACAGTGAGCGAGTCGGACTTGGTGTTCAGGACGTAGAGCTTCGTCATGTCCCACGACGGCGTGACGTGGTGCGGCTCGCGCCCAACGGGGTACTGATCAATGACCTTATAGGTGCTGGGATCGATGACGTGGACGGTGTTCGACACGCTGTTCGGAAGGTAGATGCGGACGGGCAGGGTCGCCACCGCCGGGCTCAGCCCGGGGCCCATCGTGTACTCGTAGATGTTGACGGGCTCCGCCGCGGAAGACGGGAGCGAGGCCGAGAACACACCAAGCGCGAGCATCGCCGAAAGGATACCAAGACTCCACAGGATTCGTCCTCGGGTGTGTCCTCTGCGTTCAATCATGGCGTTCCACCGGATCATCCCTCTCAAGCCGGCGGGAGCGGGGTAGGTGTAGGAGGCCCGTATTTGCTGTACGTCCGATCAATGTAAGCGCGGATCTCCTTGAGTGGTTTACCTTGATCTAACATGCGCATCACGTCCCGCGTGATGTCGATACAGATCTTTCAGTTGAGGCTCATCCGGTCAAAGACCAGGTTGCCGGGAGTCGAATAGTCTTTAAGATAACAGGAAGCATTGCTGGTGTGTCCCTCCTCCCCGCAGCCACAGTAGCACGGCACATAACGGAGGATCTCTCGGTTGGCAATTGCAAAGCGGTAAGCCTCCCGCACCTCTGACGGCGCCTGCCGGATGTCATGCGGCAGGACCGATTCCGGCGCGAGTTCGTAGCTTCGCCCGCTGGCACAGGAGTAAAAGAAACCCGGGAAAAAAATGGCCGCAGCCGTTGTCACAGTCTTGTTAAGGAAAGCTCGTCTGCCCATAGACTCACATCTACGCATCTGCATGCTCCTTTTCTTATCATGATCCAACTCAAAAGGCCTGGAACTCCTTCCCTTCTCGATCCTCTGTCTCTAACTGGACAGTCGTGTGTTCAATGTCGAAGCGATCCCTCAATTTCTCTTCAATCTCGTTCAGAACCTCGTGGAAATCTTCCCTACCGTTTATTACTACATGAGCGCTAAGGGTATAGATGCCTGAAGTCACGGTCCAAACATGGAGGTCATGGACTCTAGTGACTCCTCTCACTTGTTCCATGGCCCCCTGAACCTCTTCAAGATTGATGCCCTTTGGGACCGACTGCATGAGGATATCGGCCGACTCTTTAACCAGCCCCCAGGAGGTATAAAGAATGAGTAAGCCAATCAGGACACTGATCAGCGGATCAGCCAAATACCATCCAGTGTACAGCATAATTATACCGGCGGCGATGGCACCCACAGAGCCCAGGGCGTCACCAACAACATGGAGAAAGGCGCCGCGAATGTTAAGACTGCGGTGGCGAGAACTGTAGAGGATAAAACCGGCAGCGATATTCACACCTAGGCCCACTGCAGCCACCACCAGCATCCCCAGGCTCCGGACCTCTGGCGGGTTCAAGAAGCGATGATACGCCTCATGAAAGATGACGCCGACGATCAGCCATAATGTAAGGCCGTTGATAAGAGCAGCAAGGATTTCGAGGCGATGATAACCGTAGGTCCTTTTCTCTGTGGCGGGGCGCTGTGCAATTTTGAAGGCAAGAAGGCTTAGGCCCAGCGCTGCCATGTCGGAGAACATGTGGCCGGCATCGGAGAGCAAAGCCAAGCTGTTCGTCAAAATACCGCCGATGACCTCCACAACAAAGTAAAAAGAGGTTATGGCAAGGGCGAGGAGTATAGGCCGGCCAGGCTTTTCAATTACATCAATAGCCATGATCACCCTTTCATTGCTCCAAATAATCCCAAAAGTATTCGTTCAGGTGTATCATTGAAAAACAGCAACCAGGATAATGAGGCTATGATATTCATGGCGCTCCCAAATTTTCGCCCAGCGAAAGCCGTCACCCTTCCTTTCGAGATATCGGTGATAATATGGACCGCAGCCTCTTGCTAAACTGATTTAGCGACTAAAGAAAACCGGAAAGACTCTTAAATCCGGGGAGGACGCGGAATCGTGCTGGAAGGTATAGAAAGGCTAGGAAAGCTCAACTCCGTCGTGGAACGGGAGGAAGAAAGATGGCAGGACAATCCCAACACAGCTTGTACGAAAGGCGCGTGGCTGTGAAAGCAGCCGTGCTCGTCCGCATGGTCTCCTGAAGACAGTCGTTTGGTCAACGGAAAGGGCTGGCTGTCACTGGCTGAATTTAAAACGCTCCAGTGTGGATAGGCGGAACCAGCGCCCCACTCGGGCTCGACCCTACCGTGAAGAGAGATAAGGAAACTTGCGATAACCAAGACGGCTATAAAGGATCTCAGGCTCACAGACAAATTCATTTATAGGATTGGGCAGCAGAAATCAAATTGCGCAAGCTGAAAGAATACAGTTTGTAGGGGCTAGTGCTATAACGAATGGGGCTTCGGTAAATCTTTTTCTGGATCCCATTCCCAGCTTTGCCGAGTTTCCAGAGTGAACTCGGTTATAGCACGGATTCTGAGGCGAAATGGTTTTTCGTCATGCATCCACGGTACGCCTTGGGTTTTGTCATCCGCGTCTATTACAATCTCCTTTGTCTCCTGTCCATAGGGGTCTATGAGAGGACCAGACACGGATCTAAGCCTCGCTTTGCCGGCCAGAAACCTGACTCCCTCCGGTCGAAACAGCAATTCCCTTTCTTCTCCGGCGGGTATCGTGATCCTTACCCCCGGCTTCAAGCTGCCATCGGGCAGGAACGACTGCGCGGCGACTACCGTAACGGCATCAACCCAGGTCAGTAGGAAAAATAAATACCCGATCGCTCTTATCGCCATGTAACTGAACGGCTTTTAGCCTTAGTCTAAGATTAATCTGCCCTCCAGGATAGTGTAGAGCAAGTCCCACAGGAAAAGCCGTATAGGGAGCTTGTTAGCCCTACGCTAGTTTGTTATGCCAAAAAGCCGGTAGAGATCTGCGAGGGCCACCGTGACCCCCGCAAAATAAGTAATATCCCTGGCTGCAGATCTAAGACCAATGTCCACGCTCGCATCAATAACAACGCGAGGAGTTAAGGCATAGGTAAGAGCCCAGTCGGTACTAAATTAGTAAATCCCACCGTCTCTCGGTTTAGGCGAGGCCTCCATAGATCTCACCTGAGACTAGTGAGTATAGAGGAAATTTCTTAGAAGCGGAACTATTTTATCTGGCGTCTCCTCATGTGGGATGTGTCCAACCACATCAACGGTAACAAAAGTACATCGTGGTAGTATTTTGCAAACCCCTTCAGCACTGTCCCTTGGAATGATCTCGTCACGCTCCCCCCAAATGTTCACCAGAGGGATTTGGAGCTTTCTAAGTTCTTGCTTTAAGTGGATAAAATCCTGCGGGATAAGCTGCTCCGCTGTCTTTAAGAAAGCGTAGTCAGTTCCAGGGATGTTTTGATATTTCGCGTAAAGTTCCACCACCGAATCGGTGATCTTTTCATCGTCATAATAGGCCTTAGTAAGGGCCAGACGAGTCCTGAACGAAGCAGATGTTAGCTTCATAGCAAGCCATCCGATAACGGGGGTGCGCAACAATCGGAGGGCAAAAGGCAAATTATCCGCGTCTACCGAGCCTGCTATCAAAAAAAGTCCTGACACGATGCCGGACGAACTTTCTTGAGCGCTCAAAGCTACCAGTAATGCTACCGCGGAGCCGAAAGAGTGGCCCACCAAGACCGCATTTGAAACGCCGAGGTGTTCCAGGAGGCCTATCACAATATCCGCTTGGTCTCTGACCGAATACCGCGAGTCGGGAGGTTTATCTGAATAGCCATGACCCTTAAGATCCAGGAGGACAAGCCGGTATTCGTTTTTTAGTGATTCAACCATGAAGCGCCAACTATCTAGTGAGGCACCGAAACCATGGATAAAGACGATGGTCCTTCCTATCCCTAAATCCTTGAAATGGATCCTGATCCCGTCGTGTTCATAGGTATCTCTAGTTGGGCTTGTAAAAAGTTCTTTCTCGACAGATGTCGAACAACCTAGTAGAACTGTCAAGGCCAAGATAGAAATGATCTGACACAGTTTCATGTCGAGATGAAAGCCATGACCTAGATAAGGGCCCAATGCCTCTCTACTTTCCCTCCCTCTTGTACCGATTCCCGAGTCCATGAG
>JBOHVJ010000146.1:0-3416 GCA_050735075.1 Binatia bacterium | reverse complement strand
GGCAAAGAGGTGCTTAAGAAGATGGGGCTGTGATCTTCCTGAGTTCCACCCGGAGGATATTCGTTGACTCAACTGTTCGCAATGCGTCCGAATTGTTCCTTCTCCCCTTGGAGACTGTGTCGTAATTCGCCGTTCGCCCTTCGACTCGCTCAGGACGAACGGCTAAGTCTTTGAATTTCGGAGTGTCACCATCCGTTCGTGGTGAGCCTGTCGAACCATGAACGGAATTGCGACACAGTCTCTCGAGGGAGAGGGAACGAATAGCGCATGCGGTCTCGTCGGATCGGGATGACCATTTCGCGCAGATCGATTCTTTATCTTGCCTTCCTTCTTATCGCCTCCTTGGTCTTATTCCGTTGGCGCACGACACTCAGGAATCTCATCTCCAGGCCTGAAGCTGAAGGCCGACTCCAGTCAAAGTTTTCCAATCCCTTTGTAGATGGCAATAAGGCGCTTGTGAGTCTCGTTCATGGCGACAATGTAGACCTCATGGTCCGAGAGGCCATTGCTATGATCGGGGGATTGGAAAAAATGGGTGTCAAAGACAAGACGGTCCTGGTCAAACCCAACGTAGTATCTGGAGACCCCTCCCCGGCAACCACTAACCCCGAAGTGGTTAGAGCTATCGTAAGGCTCCTCAAGGAAGCCGGGGCAAAAAAGATCTATGTTGGGGATATGTCGGCTCTCCTTACCCTGCCGACAAAAAAGAACATGGAAAAGACCGGCATTCTTAAAGCGGCTGAAGAAGCGGGGGCTGAAGCGCTTTTCTTGGAGGATCACGGATGGGTCAAGGTCGATCTCCCTCAGGGAAGATACATCCGGGAGGCCTATGTCTCGGAGTGGATCTATAAAGTTGACCGTATCGTTAACTTGCCGGTCATCAAAACTCATCGCAACGCCAGCTACACGATTACCTTGAAAAATTTTATCGGCGCCACCCATGGTCGACAGAGGCCCTATCTTATCGATCCAACCCATTGGGAGGAGATCGTCACGGAATTCAATCTTGCTTATCAGCCTCACTTGAATCTGGTGGACGGGACAAAAGTCATGGTCTCGGGTGGTCCCTGGTCTGGGGAAGAAGAAAGAGCCGGACTGATCCTCGCTAGCGGGGACCGCATCGCCGCAGATATCATCGGCCTAAGCCTGATCAAACACTACGGTAAATGGAAGGATGTAACCGGGAAAGGGGTATGGGATCAGAGGCAGATCAAACGCGCCGTAGAGTTAGGATTAGGAGTTAAAGATAGCTCCTCGATTCTTTTAAAAACCAATTCCCTCGAAGCCCCGGATGCAGATTTCACTCGTTTGATTTCAGCGATCCAAAAACATGCCCTTGATTCTTCCCCTTTTTAGCGCCCGGGAGGTCTTCGCTGATCCTAAGCTTTTTCATTCTCAAGCCCAGGATCCTTCTAGTAGAGCCTAGTAGCGCCGCAGTTTTGCTCCTGTTGAAACCGGTTTTTTCCAGCCCCTTTAAGATAATGTTCCTCTCGAACTCATCAAGCGCTTCCTCTAGGGGACACCGACCCTTAAGCACCTCCTCATTCAAAGCCTCCAGTCTAGCCGCATCCAACATACCGGTGATCATGGTTAATAGCTCATTGGTGTGAAAGAGAACTTTTCCGAGAGCCTGCTCTTGCTCAGGGTTAATCTCACCCAACAATTTATCCAACATCATCCCTGTATATCCCATAATAGCGGTCAGGGGAGTCCTAATTTCCTGAGACAGGAGGCTGAGAGACTGATCTTTCAACTCGTCCGCCTTCGTTCTGGTTCGCTCAATCTCAATCTGCTCTTGCGGTTTTTTGTGCTCCACAACATGGTTGGGGAATGCCTCATTCACGACCGGCAACATCTCGTTCGGCCTCGCCTTTCTCTCGCTTGTCATTTGCCACCCCTCACCGCAACCAAAGACCTCATGATACCCGCCCTCTCCGTTGAACTTACCTCCGACCTTTTAGGGTACCATTGGATTAGAGAGAATGCCAAGGTCAGAACACCCTCGCTCAGGGTCCAAAAACACCTATCCTGAGCCAGCCGTCCCTCCTTCGACGAAGCTCAGGACGAACGGCTGAGTCGAAGGGCTAAGAGTCTAACCTGAGTTTAACGAAGGGGCGAACAGAGGAAGTCATGAAATCATCGTTGATCATTCTGAGCCACTTCGCACCTGTCATCCTGAGGCGAGAGCGAAGGATCTGGACTTAGTGCTCAGTGCAGGCTCCGGGGAAGAATCTCGCATGCTTCTGAGACCCTTCGCGGAGTTTATCCTAAGGCACGAAGGGCTCAGGGTGACACGCCACTACCTCTCTAAGTCGCTCGGTGAGTCTACTCCAATGATGGTTTTCCGTTCATGCTGAGCTGGGTCGAAGCATGGGACCCCTTTTTCAGCAGCCTGCTAAGCCCTTAGCCGAAGGATGTTGTAGCCGGTAACAGGGCGGTGGAAGCCCTTCAGTGTCAACTCGCCCACAGGCTCCACTTCCACCAGATCTTCAACCGTCCCTAGCAGTCGCTGGGAAACCAAAATCTGGCTGGGCTTTGCCTCACCGCAGAGACGGGAGGCGAGGTTGGTGACGGTGCCGATCGCCCCGTAGTCCCACCGTCCCTCAAAGCCGATGCCACCGATGGTGGCATATCCCTTCGCAATGCCGACGCCGAAGTCAAGCTCATAGCCCAGCTTACGCCACTTGACGGTTAGCTCTGCCACCCGCTCCCGCATCGCCAGCGCCATCCGGATCGCCCGCTCCGCCGGGTCCGACACCGCCACCGGATCGTTAAAGAAGATCATCATGCCGTCGCCGGTAAAGCGCTCCAGAGTCCCCTCGTGGTCGAGGATCAGCTTGCCCATCTCTCCGTGGTACTCGCGGAGGACTCCCATGACTTCCTCAGGCTCTGAGGTCTCGGCGAAGGCGGTGAAGCCCCTTAGATCCAGGAAAACTACAGTTATCTCCCGCCGGTGCGTCTTAAGGGGGTCATCGGCGTCTCCGGCCACAATAAGCTCGGCGAGCTGAGGGGAGAAGAAGCGCTTTAATCGCCCCAGGCGCTCGAGCTGGGCCACCTGTTCCTGGACGCGACGCTCCAGAGTCTTGTTCCAGTCGGAGAGCTGGGCTGCTTGAGCCTGGACGGTGTCGTAGAGTTGCTTGATCCTTAGAAGTGAGCGAACGCGTGCCAGGAGTTCAGCTTGATTGATGGGCTTGGTGAGGAAGTCATCAGCTCCTGCTTCGAGCCCTTTGATCCGCTCCTCAGATGGATCGAGCGCCGTTACCATAACTATTGGCAGTATCCCCGTAGCAGGATTCTCCCGGATCTTGCGGCAGACCTCATAGCCGCTCATCTCCGGCATCACCACGTCCAAGAGCACCAGATCCGGCCGCGTGGTCTCCACCTGAGCCAGGGCTTCTCGCCCCGAGGCCGCGGTT
>JBOHVJ010000145.1:0-3458 GCA_050735075.1 Binatia bacterium | reverse complement strand
GGGTAGAGGAGCTGATCGGGCAGGCCAAACACTCAAAAGTGGAGAATTAGAAGGTTCCGCAAAAAGAGTTTGAAAAGTTGCAACCGGAGTCCCTTGCGGAGCTTGCCGTGCTCAAGACTAATTGATTTAATAGAGCTAGAAACCATCATGACTATCAGCCACGAAGATCTCGTCCGCCTAATTGTCTGGTACGCAAGCAGCCGAGGCGAAAAGTTAACCACTCTTCGGCTGGTCAAGTTCCTTTATCTCGCCGACCTTTATCATGCCCGTGTTTCGAAGGGGAAGACATTGACTGGGTGGCCGTGGGCGTTTGTTCATTTCGGTCCATACTGCCAAGAGGCTATGAGCGCTTTCGATAGAGCAGGCAAAAGCGACTCCTTTCAAGTCAATGAGCAACCGAGCAAGTACGATGATGAAAAGGATTACCGGCTTTTTTGGATGGAGGACGTTGATGAGGAACCTGAAGTGATCAATAGGCTCGACATCTCCGTGTGGAGCAAGCTTCAATGGGCCATTCAGAGGTGGGCGGACGATTCATCCGGTCTTCTTGATTACATCTATTTCGAAACCGGACCCATGATTAATGCCAAACCTGGAGAAATTCTGGATTTTGGAAAGGCTCGAATGCCCGACGCTCCGAAAAAGATTCAGATGAAGAAACTACCAAAGAAAAAAGTTGAAGAGGCAAAGAAGGCCATTAATGAATTGAAAGAACGATACAAGAAAGCAATAACCTTAAGACCTGCCCAGGGACCCATTGACCCTCTCTACTTGAAAGCCGTTCGCCAGCTCGAAGGCGAGGACTTGGAGGTCGGGCTTCAGGGCACAGCGGAACTAAGAGATTTGCAATCAGAGCGAAAACCATGAGCCGATCATGGGGATTACACCATCGATCCTTTTTACCAACGTCTAAACCTAAAAGACCTCAAAAATCGTCCTGTAGTCGGCCAATTCTGCTGGATTGCTGCCCACCATATCGATAGGATTCCGCGAATTTTGGAAGTCGAAAGAAACAAGCCGACGGATCATTTTGCTACCAACTTCGTGATAAGAAATATGACCGACCAGGATTTCACAAAGAAGACGAAGCTTCCTATTAAATATCTCTCACTGCGCGAAACCGAAGAATTGCTCATTCATAGAGCAAGGAGACGACTGGCAATAACCGTTGCGGCTGAGAATACTATTTTTGAGGATATCAAAGATGCCGTTGGAGGGAGAGAACATCTACAGGAGGACAACATTCTGGTCTTGCCACTTTATGGCATTGAATCTGCTGCCCACGAAGGTGGTTTTCCTTCCGTCATGGTTGCACGCATTAAGGCTCTAATGTACCGGCAGTTTTTCTATTGCCCATACTTTTCCGGAATTTACGAAGCCATCGTCCGCTTGGACCGAATTCAGCCGGTAATTCCTCATTACCCAGGTTGGAGAGCCGAGGGGATCGCTCTTTCACAGGAGGCTCTGGGTGTCTTGATGGCTATGCTTCGTGAGTACTTCGGGGCACCCCAAGACGAGGATATGAAGGCCCTCAGGGAAATAGTACAGGAGGCTTTACCAGAGGACGCTAAAATCGCCGAATCTTAAAATGATTTTATGGAAAGCCAACCTGCTCACGCAGTGACACCGTGGTAGAAGTAATGAAGAGGACATAGGATGCTTGAAGGCGTTGTTCGTTTTCCTCCTGAGTTCGCGGCGCGCTATCGCGCGAAGGGATACTGGCAAGACCGGTCTCTCAGGGATACGTTCGACGCCCTATTCAGTCAATACGGCGATCGCGTGGCGATCATCGACCGCGACGAGGTCGTCATCTACAGCCAGCTTAACGAACGTGCAACGCGGTTGGCGCTGAACCTGCTGGACGAAGGACTCAAGCCGCTCGATCGCGTTGTCATGCAGCTCCCCAACGTCATCGAATTCGTCTATTTATACTTCGCCCTACAAAAAATCGGCTCCATCCCGATCATGGCGCTCCCTGCACACCGTTTCCGTGAAGTGAGCTATTTCGTCGAGCACTCGCAGGCCGTGGCGTGCGCCGTGCCCGACCGCAGCCGCGACTTCGACTACACCGAGATGATCGGGAGAATCCGCGCCTCCTCAAACACGCTCCGGCTGGGGATCATTCTCGGCGCTGCGCCGGAAGGATTTTTCTCCCTAACCGAGCTCATCGAGCGCCAACCCAAGCACTCCCCCGAAGATCTAAAGGCCATAACCATCGATCCGGATGATCCCGCGCTGTTTCAGCTTTCAGGCGGCACGACCGGCGTGCCCAAGCTCATCCCCCGAACCCATAACGATTACCTCTACAACTCCAAGGCGGCGTCCGCGGTTACGGGTGTCGGCTGGGGCAAAATCCTTTTGGATGTCCTGCCGCTGGCGCATAACCTCCCCCTGGCGTGCCCAGGCTTGCAGGGCTTCCTGCTCCATGGCGGTAAGGTGGTCCTGGCAGACACGACACGAGCGGCTGACGTTTTCCCTCTGATCGAGCGCCATCGCGTCACGCACGTTCCCGTTGTCCCGGCGCTTCTGATCCGCTGGATCAATGACCCGGCGATCAAGCAGTTCGACCTGTCATCTTTGCAGGTCATTCAGAGCGGCGGGCAGCGACTTCAGCCTGAGGTTCGCCGTCGCACCAAAGGGCTGATCCCGAGCGTCACCGTCCAGGAGAACTTCGGCATGGCCGAGGGGTTGCTCATGTTTGTCCGGCTGGACGACCCCGAGGATGTAAGGATGGAGACGGTCGGGCGGCCGATCAGCCCCGACGATGAGGTGCGGCTCGTCGATGATGACGACAACGAAGTGGCTCCCGGCGAGGTCGGCGAGTTTTTGGCGCGCGGCCCCACCACGCTGAGGGGTTATTACAAAGCGCCAGAGCACAACGCGCGGGCGTTTACCGCCGACGGCTTTTACCGCTCCGGCGATTTGATGCGCCAGCACCCATCCGGCAATTACCTGGTCGCGGGGCGCAAAAAAGATCTGATCAACCGGGGCGGGGAGAAAATCAGCGCCGAGGAGATTGAAAATTTAATTTTGACCCACCCTGCCGTGCACAACGTGGCCTGTGTCCCCATGCCCGACCCGGTTCTGGGCGAGCGCATGTGCGCCTGTGTTATCCTGCGCAGCGGCAGCACCTTAACGCTGGAGGTGCTCGTCGCCTTCCTGGCGGATCAAGAAATCGCCAGGCATAAGCTGCCCGAGCGGTTGGAAAGCATGGAGGAGTTTCCCATGTCACCCTTCGGCAAGGTCTCGAAAAAGGATCTAACGGAAAAAATTGCGTTGAAGCTCAAAGAAGAAGGGAAGCTAGCTGAGGAAAAGGGCTAGGCCAGAGAAGATTGTTTAGATTGTCACAGACTCCTGAAAAAGTGGTCTGCATGCTTCGACTAAGCTCAGCATGAACGGAAAATTGTCAATGATTTCATGACTGCCTCCGTTCGCCCTGAGCCCTTCGATACGCAGGC
>JBOHVJ010000144.1:0-5906 GCA_050735075.1 Binatia bacterium | reverse complement strand
TTATAGGAAACCGCGACTCTATCCCCTACCTTGAACTTCTCGAGCGCCTGCTTAGCAGCCTTGGTCTCGGCGGTAAAACTCATCTCCTTGTCCTTCACCTTGACTGCCAGCATACCCGTCTTAGCATCGACGGATACGAGTTCACCCGTGGCGCTAATTGCCTTTGGTTTCTCTTTCGCCGGGGCCTTCTTCTCCTCCATCTTAGCTGGAGCACATGGTTGCGCAGCCTTCTTCTCCGCAGCGGAGATCATTGGAGGAAAGGCCAAAGCGGTTCCAATCAGGACCGCCACCACCCACAAAAGCCACTTGCTTCCCATAACTATTCTCCTTTCGTTCACCCCACCTACTTATTAGAATTTGCCCCTTCCTATAAGTCCTGCCAACTGGGGGATTGGCTAAAGAGGGGGCTACTTTTATAATCAGGAACTTCTAATAAAAGCCCCGCGACTTGTCAAGCACAAAATGGCTTTAGCTCGGTCGGGCCTTAGATCGGGCTAAGGCGAGAAGATCTCGCACGGGCATCTTGGAGACTAAAATGCAGATTACTTTCCCTTCACGATGAAAGACTCCGTTCACATCACCATGGGAAAAAGTATAAAAATTGATTTTTTTATCTCGGTCGAAAAAACGATCGGCTTCAGCCGGGGCGTCCTCTTCCGTGCCGAGAAAGGTATAACAAGTCAGAGAAGGCCCTTTCCCTTCATAAATGGCCACAAGAATCGTTCGCCCTCCAAGCTCTTGCACCATCCCCCCTACGGCTTGGAGACTCATCATGGAGAGGTCATATCCCATCGGGGCGAAGCTCCCCCCGACAGATCGCATTAGATGTTCTTTGACCACTTGCGGACTTCCAACTTTTACAAAAGAGATGGTTCCCTCCACGATCTTCCTATGGGTCTCTAAGGCTGCTAGCGGGATGGACTGTTTCGTCGGTATCAACAGATAGAGTATGGGGAGAGCCAGCAGGACAAGGAGGGTCAGAGCAAAAGCCGGGCGGAGAACTGGCCATGTGGGCCGGAGGTGCCCCTTCCAAACTTTGGGTGATTTGGCCGCCTCTGGAAAGATGCGCCGGTCAGATAGAATCTTTTCCCTAAGCTCAGCGGGTGCACTCACGCTGGCTCCAGCTATGCGGATCTCTCTCCTTAAAGCGCGCTCCTGCTCACAGGTCAATCGGCATTTCGGGCAGTCCTTGAGGTGGCTTTCTATAGATGATCGCTCCTGGCGAGACAATTCGTTATCTACCAAAGCGGTAATGAGCTCTTGCGCCTCGTCGCATCTCATTTTCTTTCCGGCCCTTTCTCTTTGACGCCCATGTATCCCTTAAGGTGTTTTTGCAGGAGCCTTCTTCCTCGGGAAAGCCGAGAACGAACTGTGCCTAGAGGACAGGAGAGTATCTCGGCTGCCTCCGCGTAAGAAAAATCTCCCATATCCACCAAAGCAATAGGCGCACGAAACTCTTCAGGGATTTTCCTTAGAGCATCATTGATCTTAATATTCATTTCCTTCTGTAAGATTTGGCTTTCCGGTCCTGGGTTGTCTATGGGAACCTTTTCCCAGTAGTCCAGCTTCTCTTCACCTCCGGCAGCCTCATCTTCTACCGAAATCCACCTCTTTCTTTGGTGGTAATGGTCGATGAAAAAATTGTAGAGAATCCTCGTCAGCCAGGCCTTCATATTGGTTCCGGGAGCAAACTGCTCATAAGAGCCGAAGGCGCGTACGTAGGTCTCTTGGACAAGGTCTCGAGCATCGCCTTCTTCTTTTGCCAGGTGGATGGCCAACCGATACAAATGGTCGAGATGAGTCATGGCCTCACGAGAAAATCTTTCTCTCTCCCCAGCTTTACCTTTTATCTCCCAAACCACGCCGCCATTCTAACGAGGAGAAGAGCCTGTGTCCAATTAATAAAACGGTTTTCCTATGTTTAAAGTTCCCTAAGATCCAGTGCTGGGTTCAATTAAGGGGAAGATCTTCTCAAAGAGGATATAAGGGGTGCGGCCTGAGTCGTCTAGAGCCTTTTCTATAAGTTTCCTACCCTCTTGTGTCAGGTTCTGGCTTTTGAGGTATGGTGGATAAAAATGGACATGATAGAAGTGGTCTGGGTGGACCTCCACCCAGGTTCGAATCTTCTTCGCCTTGGGGGGTAGAGTCCAGCGGAAAGTTTGCTGAGACTTCCCTCCCGGCGGAATGCGAGTATCAAAGTATTCCTTCCATTTTCCCTCTTCGAAACGGGCGTCCCAACCGATAATCCTTTCTTGCTGTGTTCCAGGTAGAGTCCTCCCAGTGTTGTCCAAGAGCGCGGCGCGGACAAATACCTTGGGTGTGATATAAGTCGGAAATTTGTGCCCAACCGCGGAGTTTGCAACTTGCACCTCGATCTCCAAAGTACCCCCTGGATGTAATGCGGGCTGCCTAATGTGCGTTTCCATTTGAACCCCACCTTCCACCCACTCCGCATCATGGATTCCCTTCCAGATATGACGCCGGTTGGGCATGTGGCACTCTTGGCAGCCCGCCTCGCCCTTCCCCCAATGACTATTTTTCCATTCTCGGTAGGTATCCTGTAGAGGTTTTCCATTGACCAATAGCGTATTCTCGGGGTCAAATTGATGGCAGTCTTTACAAAACTCAGCTTTGTCAAAGTGAAGTGTTCGTTGAACACCAGCATGATTCGGCATGCCGGCAGGGTATTGGGCACTAGTAGCTCCTTCAGCTCTAAGTGGACCGAAACGCTGATGTCGCCGCACATGGCAGGCAGCACAGGTGATTCCCTCTAATTGCAGTTTAGAGTCAAAATGAGGGTTCTTCTCGTAGATTCTTTTTTCTCCGTTCTTTTTTTGGGCACCAAGGGGGATCTGCTCGCTTAGCGGAGCATGGCAGGTCATGCACAGAATCGCCTCTTCAGGGCTGCTCTGGGTCAGATCGATGATCTGCCCCCAAACGCCCGGCCCCATCGACTTGCTGTGCAGGCTCTCTTTCCAATCTGCGTACTGCTGCGGATGGCAGCTTCCGCAGTCCTCGGATCTAAGCGAAGCCTCTTTATCCGTGAAAGAGCTCGGCGGTAACCCCTGGAGGGGAATGGGCCTCTGCCAATAGGCTTTAAAGAAATCCTCTATATTTTGGTCAACGGCTAAACTGAGGGGAGGCTCGAAGTCATTAGGGCTATGGGAGGGGAAAAACCGGGCGATAAGAAGAAAAAAGAAAACCCCCAAAAATCCTCCCATTATAAAAGCAACTTGCTGCCGCCGATGAGGACTCAACTCTCCCCCTTGCTTATAAAGAAGCTTTATCTTAAAAAGGCCGATGGGTCAAAAAAGTTTCTCTATCGCATTCCCCAGTTAAATGTGGTAAAAACTTTCTCAGGTAACCGGTATTTCTTTACAAAGGGATAAGGCCGAAAGGAGGAAAGAGATGAGGAAGATCAAGTTACTTTTGTCCGTGCAGCTTCTAATCGGGACTTTAGGGGTGAGTGCGCTGGCGTCAGCGGCCGAAGGGGTTATCTCCAAGGTCGCGGTCCAGGGTGCCAATTACTGTCACTTGAAGTTTCCAGCGATTCGTGAGGAGACTTTATATTGGAATCGTCCGGTCCTTAAGGATGCAAGGAATGGTGACATCATCGACTTCTACGGACCATGCGACTATGATCCTTTAGGCAAAGGGGAGATCGAGGCCCAGAGGGCTTATTATCAACGCGAACGGATTGACCAAGCAAATAACGAGTGAGTGCTCCTTGGCTTCTCTTGTCCTAGCATCCTTTAACTCCTAACAGCTCTTCTAGGGGAAGTCAGGCGCGATGTGTTGTCTGACTTCCTCTCGTTCCTTTCCTATCTCTTCCACAGGAAATCGCTTGTGTAGAGCCTCCTGATCGGCTAAGGGGATGTGCCATAAGCTTAAGCGAAAAGCGACCTGGCAAGGAGGTTTCAAGATGGCTTATATTAAAATCATCGACGAGTCTGAGGCTACCGGCCAGCTAAAGGAAATCTACGAGAAGAGAAAAAGTCATCACTCCGGGAAGGTCTCGAATATTGCCAAGCTGTTTAGTCTGCGCCCGGACTTATTAGAGGCCCAACACAAGTTCTCGCGGGCAATTCAATTTGGCGGTTCCAGCCTTGGGGTCAAGAGAGAGGAGATGCTCTCTGTTTTGATTGGGTCTCTTTTGAAGTGCAGCTATTGAACGGTTTCTCACGGGGAGTTTCTCCGTCAAGAGGTGGATGGGAACTACGATCTAGTCATGAAAATCGCCCATGACTACCGCAGTGCGGGGTTGGATACAAAAGACTTGGCTATGTTGGAATACGCAGAGAAAATGACCCTAAGGCCCAGCGAGATTACTGAAAAGGATGTTCAAAAACTCACGGAGGCAGGTTGGTCAGATAGCGAAATTCTCGATATTGCGGCATTGACCTCTTATAGGAATTTCATCACGCGCATGGCAGATGCGCTTGGGGTAGAGCTGACGGAGGATTATAAAAATCTGCGCAAGGATTACGTAGAATCTCTCATGGTAGGAAAACGGTTGCAATGAACAAAGATCAAAAATAAGGAAAATGAGAAAAGGACGATGGGGGAAGAAGGCCGAGTAGGCGGAAGAGTTTTTCCAGTCTAAAAACCAGGGAAAGGAGGGTTTATGAGGAAGTCCAGTTTGTATGTCACTTTTTTGCTTTTCTTCCTTGCTTTCGTGAGTGGGCCGATGCGGGCAGCCGATGGCAAGAGCTATGTGGCCTATATATCCGATTCGCCGAGCTCTTCTGTTGTCTACTGGGTGGCCAGGGAGGCCGGAATCTTTGGGAAACACGGATTGGATGTTGAGCTGATCTTTATCAACGGCAGCACCCGCGGCATCCAGAGTCTCATATCGGGGGACGTTCCTTTTACGAGCGCCGTCGGAACCGCAGTCATAAACGGCAGATTGGCTGGTGGGGATATTGCGATCATTAACAGCCTGACCAACACCCTTCCCTACTACATCTTCGGAAGGCCCGAAATTAAATCTCCGGAGGATCTTAAAGGGAGATCCGCGGCCATGCATATCCCTGGAACGGCAGCGGACTTTGCCCTGCGGCTCGCCCTTAAAGGGGTCGGCCTTTCTCTCAAGGACATTAAGGGAGTCACGGTTGGGGGAGGCCCGGCGCGCGTTGCGGCCGTCACGAGCGGACAGTTGGACTTCACTGTGGGGCCCGAGGGAGAAAAGATTAGAGGAGAAAAGGGAGGCCTCAAGGTCATTATAGATATGGCCAAGCTCAATATTCCCTTTCAGTTTACCTGCACCGTAGCCACAAGGAGGATGATTCGGGAAAATGCCGACATGACGCGGCGCATGGTTAGGGCTGTGGCCGAGGCAGTTCACTACTACAAGACCAACAAGGAAGGGACCATAGGGGTCATGCAGAAATACACTCGGGGGCAGAGTCGGGATTTCTTAGCGGAGGTCTATGAGGCCCAGAAAGAGCTTCTGGTTGAAGATACCTACCCTACCATGGAAGGGCTGAGGAACACCTTGGAAATTCAAGCGACTTTAGATCCGAAGGCCGCCAGGGCTAAGGCAGAGGATTTTGTTGACCTGCGTTTTGTGGACGATCTCAAAAGATCTGGCTTTCTCAACCAGCTCTATGGCCGGCGCTGACTTGGGTCGACTACTACGCAGATCTGAGAAAAGGGGTTCAGGCCTACATTGATAAGGGTGCACCGCTGGAAAACATCCAGGCGGAGTTTCAACTTCCAAAGTATAAGAACTGGCCAACTACAGCGATCGGTTTAAGACTCATATCATGGTGATGTACAACGAGCTTACCGGCGAGATGAAAAAATTCTACGATATCGAGTAAGGCTAACTTTAGATGTTTGAAAGGAGTTTGTTGATGGATTCCTATAACCATCACTCTTATGGGCAATGTGATATAGAGGCACCG
>JBOHVJ010000143.1:0-10188 GCA_050735075.1 Binatia bacterium | reverse complement strand
GTTCAACGTACGGCGTCAAGCCGCGGCGCGCTGCGGTGATGTACCACTCTATGTGTAAATTTGGATTGGGGAGGGAGGAGTGGGAAAAAATGGCTTTCACATTTGGCCGTAGGACGACGATCGGCAGGTGGTTAAGGGAAAGGCCCCGGTCGTTTTGGGATTGGGAAAATAGAGAAGGGGTGCTATCTCCAGAGTTGTACAACCAATACAAACATGAGGAGGGCACCCCGATGCTGCTCGAGCAGGCAACGCGAAGGAATGTATCGCGAGCGATCCGAGAGATCAATGCTTTTGAATGGGAGGGGGACTTTAAACCCAAGGCCCGCCAAGCTCTAAAGGAACTACTGGAGAAGCGGCTGGACCAAGAGATGGTGGAGTACTTGGGGGTATCGCGCTACGAGCATGCCCCGGACCGAGTATCAGGGGGGATTTGGGGTCGTGCCTAAGTTATTCTTCTCGCCGATTCGACTGCACTTGCAACCGCACGCCCAAAGCCGATGCCAACCGATTTGAATAGTTCAAGCCGTTCGAAGCGTTCAAGCGGTTCAAGTCGTGTGAATCGTTCAAACTGTTCAAGCGGTTCAAACTAGCCAGCGGGGAGCAGGGGCCCCCTAGTGGCAAAAAAAGGGAGCATTACCGGCCGTCTCGAGTCTATTTAGGATGCCGACCGATGAATTCGAGAACCGTACGGTTGAAAAACTCGGGCTGCTCCCAATAGGGCGAATGCCCGGACTCGGCTGCGATCGCGACCTCGTTGTCGGGGACGTGCCGCGCGATCATCCGCGTGATAGAAGGCGGAGTCGCCAGGTCGGCCGCGCCGGTCATCAGAAGCGTCGGCACCTTCAACGTCTCCAGCTTCGCCGGAGTGACGACGTTGGCCAACTTTTGCCGGCCTCCCTTCCCGGTCTCGGACTTGTGGTTGAGCTCGATCCATTTCTCGACGCCCTCAGGGTTGGCCGCGCGGTACGAAGGGCCGAGCTCCCAATACCAGCGCGGCAGGCTTTCGGTCTCCTTAGGCCTAATCCTGGCGGCCGTCTCGGCGATGTAGCCGTTCCGGGCGGCAAGGTTGTTATTGGATACCGTCAGGCTCAGAAGCCGTTCCGGGTGCGAGAAGGCGTAATCCGCGGCGACGCTACCGCCTGCGGCCGAGGCCACAGCGTGGAACTTCATCACCCCCAGAAATTCGATCAGGTTGTGTAGATCTTCCGAACCGATCCCCGGATTGTCCTCGGGCGCCAGGTCGGAGTTGTAATGGTTCCGGCGCGAATAGGCGATGACGCGATAGCCGGCCCCGGCGAATACGGGTTGCTGGTATAGCCAAATCAGCGCGCTGCCCGAAGCCGGATGCAGGAACACGACCGGCTCTCCGTCGCCGCCGGTGTCCCAATACCCAAGACGGACGCCGGGAAGCTCGGCCATCCCTTCCTTGGCCGGAACCTGCTGCGGGATGGGCACGGGTAACATCGGATCGTCGACATGCATCAATGACTTGCTCTGATTCATCGTCCTTCCTCCCTCTATCGTCATTCCCTTAAAGTGGTGGCCCGGGCTACCTTAAAGCACCTTCATCGAACCCGTAGAGGCGGGCCTGATTGTTAGGCACGGGGCAAGTCCGGGGACAGTATTACAGCAAGTAGCATGAGACAGTTTCAAACTCTGGCGCCACGATAAGGATCACCCGATTTCCTCCCGCCGATTCGATTGCACTTGCAAACGCAATTGCCAACCGAACCATCTCAAGCTCTGGGACTTCGATAAGCCCTACCATCATTCCAAGAAATCATTCAACCGGTGTTGTCACATTGCAATCCAGGAAATCTCGACGCCTAGAGCCAACGCAGCGCGCAAACGTCGCGTCACTTTCTCGGGGGGCGGAGGAAGAGGCTTAGGAAGGCCGAGACGATCAGCATGCCGATGAAGAGGCTAAAGGAAAGGAGATAGCTTTGGGCGGCGTCGAAGAGGAAGCCGAAAAAGGGCGGCCCACCGGCGGCGAAGGCGTGGGTGAGGAGCGAGCCTATGCCGCGGATTTTTCCGAGCGAGATGCGCCCGAAGTAGTTGGCCCAGATCATTTCCGACAGGATGGAGGTTCCGCCCATCCCGACGCCGTATAGAAAAAAGCCGGCGTACAGGGGAAGACGCCCGGGGGCGGAGAGGGCCCACAAAAGCCCCGCGGCTTGAATCAGAAACTTGGCCATGATGAGCTTGCCGATATCCACGCGCTCGGCCAGAATCCCCCAAACAACGGGCGTGCTGAACTGCATGAAAGCTATGATGCTCAGGACGGTCGCTGCCGCCATCGGCGGATGGCCCTGATCGCTTACGAAGGCGAAGACGTGAAGGTTCAGGCCGCTCACGCCGATGCTGGCAACACCGAAGGTGGCGACGATGAGCCAGAAGGCCGGAGTGCGCAGTGCTTCGCGGCGGCTCCAGGCGACGTCGGCGATCGCGCTCCGACGCGCCCTCGCGGAAGCGGCGCCGCTCGCAAGCGCTCCGCCTTCCTGTTGCGCGGGGGATCTTCCGTCGGGCAGGAGCCCCATGTCTTCCGGGCGCCGCCGCATAAAGAGCAGGGAAGGGCCGACGACCAACCCGAGTGTAAGAAGTCCGAAGAGAGTCCAAGCCGTGCGCCATCCCATGACCACGATGACCGAGGCGGCCAGGAGCGGCATGCCGACTTTGGCCAGGCCGTGGCCCATGGCAGCCAGGGCGAGCGCGCGACCGCGCATGCGGACGAACCAGCGCGAGATAGAGACATTCACCACCATCGAGCCCATGAGCGCGTCGCCCGGACTGACCAGGAGCCAGCGGAAAAGCAGGAACTGCCAAAAATCCCTTGCCTGGCCGAGGAGGAGAAAGCCCGCCCCCGAAACCAAACCGCCAGCAGCCATGAGCCACTTTCCGCCATGCCGGTCAATGAGAGAGCCGATCAGCGGCGCCGCGACCGCAGCGATGAGGATCTCTCCGGAGCGGACGAGTGAAAAAACGCCTCGGGAAATCCCCAGGTCGTTCGAGAGGGGTTTTAGAAAGACGCTCAGCGTGCTCGATATCGAGAAAGCGGAGGCGATGTGGACGAGAAAGCCGACGCCGACGATGGTCCAGCCGTAAAAATACTTCGACTGATGGATTGCTTGCTCCGCGCCGGTCGGGGATCGCACGCCTCCTTGTATCAAGGATCGGATCGGGACTACAAGGCGACGCGATTTAGGGAGTCTGCGGTCTGACTTCTTCGACTCAACAATATGAAGAAAGTCGAGAAATAGAAGTCAGACCCCGTAAGGTTCGATGCTCGGGTGCCGCGGCCCCACAGACCGCAATAGCGCCTCAGGACCAAAGGCAGGGCTGTTTCATAGTTCGGCATTCCTCAAGGCTGGCCTTGAACCTCACCTGCCGTAAAGGGACTTGATAAAACCGCTGGCATCAAGCTCTCTGACTAGGCTCTCGTCGGCAAAGGATTTAGGATCAACTCCCCTGGCCTTGGGATCATCCGCGGCGAGAAAATCTAAGGTTGTCTGAATAGCCTTCATGGAGGGATACGGGACCTCGGTGTAATATTTGGTGGCCAAGAGATGATATGAGCTTTCAAGGTATCTGATATTTCTCTCTTGCTCCGACTGTATTCTTAACTTCTTTCGCAGCACCTCAAGGCTCTCCATCTTGTTCTTTTTGAAATACGCGATCCCTTCGACGTTGGCCTTGATGAATCTCAGCGCCTGATCCCTATTCTTGCGGAGATAGCTTCTAGTGGTGTCGATCGTATTTTGCAGATAAAAGATATCCATATCACCGAGGTCTGCAAGGATTCGGTATCCCCTTTCTTCCGCCACAAAGAAGGTTGGCATGGTCAAGACGGCGGCATCGATCCCTCCTCTGTCTAGGCTCACGAGCATGGCAGGGGACGACTCCACCTGCAGGATCTGGACCTCGTCTGGACGCAATCCCCATCTCCTCAGCACCAAATTCGCGACCAAATGGGAAGCGGAGCCAAAGCGGGTGATGCCGATTTTTTTTCCTCTCAGATGCTCCGGGCTCTTGAGGTCAGGCCGCGCCATCACCCTCTGCAAACCCTTTATTAGGGGGGACACGACCGAGACCACATCCGCCCCTTTGAGTGAGGCTCTGATAACCGCGTCGCCGCCGCCGCTAGCAAATTGAATATCGCCTGCGATGAGGGAACTCACCACCCTTGCGGCACCTCCACCGATGAAAATCAGTTCAGCGTCAATCCCATGCTTCTTAAAGATCCCTTTTTCTTCAGCGACCCAGAGGCTCCCCGAAGTCGCACTGAGGGCACTTAGACCGACCCTCACCCTATCCAGCCCCATGGATGGGGAGGGACATAGGAGGAAAAACGCCAAGCAGGCCAATAAGGATTCACGGACCTTTTTTTCCCACATAGGATTCATGGAGTCCCCCTTGCAGATTGGAGTTCGCTTATCTACAGGCCGACCGAAACTCCCCAGCATACTCTCTAGCACCACGATTAGCTCGAGCCAAGTCTTCGAAGCCGACTCAGATTTTTAGATCCTCCGGAGGGTTCACAGAAACCACCTCAAAGGCGTTCAGCGTGCACGCGAGCATGGCGTAGTAGCCTATCGTGGCGGTTAATTCTACCAGACCCCTGAGGCCCAGCCGACGCAGCAACGCTTGAAATGTCGGCTCGCTCGCGCGATGTGAACGCAACAATTCCTGGACGTAGTTTACGATCTGGGCTTCCTCAGAGGAGAGACCCTCGGGCGCTTTGCGTTGATGGATCGCTCGGATCGTTTCCTGGCGGATGCCGGCCTTAGCCGCGTGCGTCACGTGGGCCGCCCACTCGTGCCGGCATTCTAATTCTCGCGCAGCAGCAAGCGTGGCCAGCTCTACGATCTTGCGATCCAATTGCGATTCGAATCGAATGTAGGTACCCAAGTGGGCGGTACGCTCCGCAATCGGGGGACTGTGCAGCAGGGCCGCGAAGGGCCCATGGACCTGTCCGCGGCTCTTCGCGATGGCATCATAGATGCCGCGGTGCTCTGGCGGCAGAATCTCTTTCTTGTCGATTAGAGGTATTCGAGCCATGACTCCTCCTTTGCAGCGAACGATTCGCTTCCATGCTTACACTGTTTGCACTGCCACCACTCCATTGCCGCATTGTCTTGCTTAGCGGTGGATGTCGCCTTCGGCCCCCGGAGCTTTGATATACTTCGGCATCGTCTTTCCCCGAAGCTCGTAGATGTAGTCTACGATCTGCTGGTTCGACATATGCTTGCTCCGGTCATATCGGTTCATATGGACGATTTCGGATAGCGGGCGCCTTACCCCCTCTTTGGAAGGAAGATCGGGATACCCCACGGGGACGATCAGGTAAAGAGTCATTACTGCCGGGACATCCAGTACTTTCTTGAAACCCTCTTCTATATGAATGGTGACCCATTGGGTGCCCAGTCCCATGGATGCGGCGGCAAGGTGCATCAACGTGCAGGTATTGGCGAGGGCGTCTGTAAAGTGAGACTGGTGGCGTCCAAAGGTATGGCCACCCATCACCGTCGCCCATTGCCGGCGGCCATCCCCAAGGACGACAATTAGTGCCGGAGCCTCGGCCCATCCGGGGCGGGCCTTGAGCTTTCGCAACTGCTCTTCGGGGTCGCCGATGACGTGAAAGGCTGGGTGGCGCAACTCCGGCGTTCTCATCTGCTCCATCCAGAAATTGTATTCATCCAGGTCGTCTCGATAGACCTTGAACAGGGCCTTTTTGACGGCAGGGTCGGTAACCACAATGTATTCCCACGGTTGCGCATTGGCCCCTGACATGGCCCAACGGCCAGCCTCCAAGACTTTTTCAATGGCGCCTTCCGGCAGCGGGTCCGATTTCAATTTGCGGGTGCTCATACGGCGTTTGAGCAATTCCATTAGCATTTCATATTGTGGTGTCATTGGTGCTCCTTTCGAGACTCGATCAATTTATATCTTTCTGATTTTGAACCTGTCAAGGAGTCCCGCGGCTCTGCTTCGCCCTCGGTTGCCATATACCACCTTGCTAATGAATAGTCATGAATCTTTGCTTCACCCTTGCACATGAAAGCGCTGCCTTGCCGAGGGGATAGACAAATCGAGTTCAAAACGTTCAAGACGTTCAATGAGTTCAAGACGTTTTTAACGATTTGAACGGAGCGAAGCGGTTGAACTATTCGAACGAATTGAACCATTTATTGCCCGCGGCCCGAAGACTCGCATCCCGAAGAAAGGCCACACTTTTTTAACGGAGAGCACGCATCTGCTTGACAACGGAAATTACAGTCGTCTACTCTGTGCACAAACCGTTGCTGATCAAATTTTCCAGCGGTCCATGGTCATGAAAGTAATCCCCACTTCTTTTCGGCGCAAGCTGCAATCCCTTCGCGATGCTATGGAGCAAGAGAAACTTTCAGCCCTGCTTTTTTACTCCGCTGGACAGCTCAGCATGCTAGAGGTGAATCCGGTCTTGTGGATATCGGGCGTTTTGCCGATGGGACCTAACACCGGCCTGCTCATGACGGAGTCCGGAGATTCGAGCTTGATCATTGGTTTGCCGTGGGATGAAGGCAGGGTCAGAAAGGGCACGTGGGTGAGCGAGCTGTCCGTCACGGATCGGTTTGTTGACGGGGTTGGAGAGCTTATCAAGCGCAAGGGAATCCGGGGGGATTTGGGAATCGTCGGGTGGGCTTTTATGCCTGCGGCGATTTGCCAAGGGCTGGAGCGTATACCGGAGGTGCGTCTCAAGCCCGCCGACTCTCTCCTTGATCTGTTAGCTCGTTTTCCTGGAAAAGAAGCCCTGCCTGCGCTGGAGAGTGCCGCGCGCATCGCAGACACAGGGTTTTCAGCTATTCTGGAGAAGGCAAAGGTGGGAATGCCGGAGCACGAGCTAGCGGCAGAAGTCGAATATGCGATGCGCTCTGAAGGGGCTGACGACAATTTCGGCATGGTCACCGCATCTGATCACAATCACTGTGCCCATCCTCCGTCGGACCGAAAGTTAAGCCTAGGCGATATCGTTATCGCTGAGATAACTCCAGCCTTTGAGGGCCATTTTGTACAACTCTGCCGGACCGCGGTGCTTGGGCCCGTGAGCTCCCTCTTGAGCGAAAAGTTCGCGATCCTTGAGGAGGCCATGGAAAAAAGCTTAGGTAAGGCTAGGCCAGGTTGCAGGGTCGGTGAGATCTCCCGAGCCATGAATGAGGTATTCGCCGCGCGCGGTTATGAAAAATATTGTCGCCCCCCTTATATGCGCGTGAGAGGACACGGGTTGGGCTTCTGGTCAATTCCATTTTCCGAGATCGTCGATGAGAATGAGGCTATCATCGAGCCGGGGATAAGCTTCGTGGTCCATCCTAATCAATATATCCCCGAGACCGGCTATCTGATGCTGGGGGATACGGTTTGGGTAGATTCACAAGGGCCCCGGCGTCTTACACAAACTCCGATGAGGCTATTTACGGTCGAAGTTTAGAACTCGTGGATACACTCCATACAGTGTTGAACCGTGGTTGTAGCATCTGGGATCAGCGCCGGATGGCCGCGGACGAATTTCACCGCCGTTTGGACCGAATTAGGGAAGGGATGAAGGAACGCGGAGTCGACCTCTTGCTGGTCTATGGAGATTCCTGGAGATATGGCCAGTTGGCCTTTATCAGCCATTTCCTGCCCAAAAATCGCGGCGCCATGGCGGTGATTCCCCTGGAGGCAGAGCCGGCCCTTCTGGTCCAGGAACCGGGCCGCAATAATGCCTTCTCGAAAAGCCTCACTTGGATCGAAGATGTTCATTCGGTGGGGCAATTTGCCAAGGCTCTCAGCGACGCGATTCAAAGTAGAGGATTAAAGCCGAAGCGAGTTGGTCTCGCTTGCGTTGAGGAACAAATAGGCATTCGCGAGTGGAACGCATTGGTCAAAGTCTTAGAAGGGGCTGAGATCTGTAATTGCGGCGAAATCCTCACATCGCTCCGGCTTGTGAAATTACCTTCTGAGGCAGCCTTTCTCAGGGAGACCGGCGGGATTTTGGCGCAGGCATTGTCGCTATTGGAAAGGGAGTTAAAGGTTGGGCAGAAAGAACATGAAATATTCGCCTATCTCGACCGTGAGGCTCGGCGGCGCGGAGTCGAGGATTTTCGATTTTTGGTTGCTCGCTCTTCCGAGCCGCAAGTAGGTCTTCGACCAGCCAACCACGAGCCGATAAAAAAGGGGGAGGGGTTGCTTGTTCTTGTCGCAGCTTCTTATCAACGCTATTGGGCAGAGCTGGCCCGGACCTACTATTTCGGGAGCCCGCAGGCGGCCTTCACGAGAAACTATGATCTTGCAAGCAAGCTTTTTCATAGGCTCGCGGAAGGCGTGAAGCCAGGAGAAGACCCTAAGGTTGTGAATGATAGGCTAGGGAAGGTCCCTAAAGCCGTCAGCGATTCTTTACAAGCGTATGAATTAGGAAACGGGATCGGACTGGAGCTATATGAGGAACCCTTTTTAGGCAAAGATGGCAGGTTTCAGATCACTGAAGGGATGGTGCTTACACTTCGCGTTTGCCTGCAGGGCGGAGAAGACGGAAGTGCGCTAATATCAGAGCCTTTCAGGGTGACCTCTTCAGGCATGGAGGCGCTCGTCGAACAAGGCCGGGATCTGATCTGCATTAAAACGCCTTGAACGTCTTGAACTCCACTAGCGGAAGAGTATATGGGGTGGACTGGGACCGTGAGCTGTGTTAAAAGGCTTTTTAAAAAAGTCCATCTCTGAGGTTGCTTGCTCTAAGATTCAGTGATGAGGAGGGAAGGTTTATGCCTATTATCACTATATCCCGGGGGGCTTTCAGTGGCGGGCAGGTTTTGGCAGAGCGGGTTGCTGCCATTTTGGGCTACCGATGTGTGAGCCGAGAGGTGCTTATTGAGGCAAGCCAGAGGTATGGGATAACCGAGGCCAAGTTCACCGAAGTCCTGGAAACTGTCCCTCACTGGTGGGAGCGATGGCAAGAGAGCCTGCGACTTTATCGGATTGTTCTTCAGGCGGCCATGTGTGAGGTTGCCCAAGGCGGGAACTTGGTCTACCACGGCCATGCGGGCCAGGAGCTTTTCCCTGGTATCCGTCATGTATTGAAGGTTCATCTCACTGCGCCCCTGGCTTTTCGGGTCGAGCAGGTGCGGGAGCGGCAAGGACTTGATGAAGCAGCCGCAGCAGAGTACATCGACCAAGTGGATAAGGCCCGCAAAAGGCGCCTCCAGGCGATATACGGCCACGACTGGCGGGATCCTAACCGGTATGACCTTGTGCTCAATATCGCTCAAATGACTTTAGAGACCGCCTCGCACCTGATTGTTGAGGCGGTGCGCCGTGAAGACTATCAGCCCACAGCCGCTTCGGAGCAGGCCTTCCAAGACCTGACGATTACGGCGAGGGTTCAGGCGGCGCTTATTATGTCTCCGAGGACACGCAACCTAACTATCAATGTTCGAGTAGAGCAGGGCCAGGTGCATGTGTCAGGTATTCTTGCTCAAATGGATTTGGAACAAGAAATTGTCCGCAAGGTTGAGGGGGTACCGGGGGTGACCAAGGTGACAGCGGACTTCGAATCTCCGCCCATTGAATACATGTATCCCTAGTGGGAAACGATTTTAGATTTCCTCGGAAAGCGGCTTCCCGCTATTTTCGGGGAACGAGCCTTCCGGCCGTGGGTAATAAATGGTTCAATTCGTTCAAATAGTTCAACCGCTTCGCTCCGTTCAAATCGTTAAAAACTTCTTGAACCTATTGAACGGCTTGAACGTTTTGAACTCGATTCTTCTACGTCCTTCAGCCTCGCTCCCCTCGATTATCTATCTCACATGTAGTGGACGAGTGCAGACCCTTTACTGTTATCCTATTGCCTGATATCAGTGTTTCTGGATTCGGTCAGATATTTTCTTTAGGAGTTGGGGATGGCAGTAGGCTTTGACCAATCGAAAGAGGACAGGCCCTTCGACAAGGCTCAGGACAAGCTCCTACTAGTCGCCCTGATCTGTTTCTTTTTGTCAGGCGCGGCGGGTCTTATCTATGAGGTGGTATGGACCCGCATGCTCACGCAGATCTTTGGCAACACCACTTATGCCATTGCTACGGTCCTCGCGGCATTTATGGCAGGCCTTACCCTGGGGAGCTACCTGTTTGGCCGCATAGCCGACCGAGGAAAAAACGATTTTCTGCTATACGGGATACTCG
>JBOHVJ010000142.1:0-11055 GCA_050735075.1 Binatia bacterium | reverse complement strand
TACCTCCGGCAAAAATGGCGACATCTCCGCCTTGCAGATTCGCCGTCACAGCCAGGGCACCGGTAGTAAAAAGAGCCTGGAGCTCGTTGGCAAGTAACATTTGCATGCTCAAAGTGCCGCTGTCGATAGCGATATACTCCACATCGAGTCCGTGCTTTTTAAAGATCCTTTGATCGTTAGCGGCCCAAAGGGCGGCATGGATCGCAGTCCCAAACCCGCCGCTGGCCACGCGGAATTTTTCCGCGGCGTAGAGATATCCCTGTGCAAAACAAATGAGGAATAGCGCTAGTATTAGAGTCCGTATCTTTTTTGTCATTCTGTTATCGCTCCTTAAACCTCTACCAAAACATTTTCACCTTCTAGCTACCTCCAGCGCCAGAACATCTGTGAGGATCGGGATCGTTTCATCAAAAGATCGACATTCATAATGCCCGCTAATGAGGCCGATGGGTTTAATCATAAAAACCCTCCTTTAAGATAAATTATTCCGAAACTATCGAATATAGAAAGGCTGCCTCCTATCGATATGGATCACTTCCACAGATTTTTAAAGAAGCCCTCATCCACCAGCTCCTGCACCAGGCTGTTGTCGTAGAACTGCTCGGCCTTCGCCTGCTTCGCCTTGGGGTTCTTCTTGGCGATCTCGTCCAGAGTAACCTGGAATGCCTGCCGTTTGACGAGAGGAATCTTTTCTACAAAGTCATAGGCGTACTGCAAGCTCCCATCAAGCATCCCCGGATCTTTGATCTTCGTATACTGGGCGAAAATCGCCTTAGTCTCTTCCTTTCGAGTGTGCATAAAGTGGACAGCTCTGCCGTAAGCGCGTTGGAGCGCCTTCGCCTGCGCCCTCCGCTCCTTCATAAATCTGCGTGAGGTGGTGATCCCCACATGCATGAATGGTATATCCTCTTTGGCCAAGTTGGCCAGGATCTTGATCCCTGCTTGCTGTGCAACATAGGCCATAGGATAAGACATCGGCGCCGCAAAGATGGTCCTCTTAGAAAGGGCAGCGGCTATTTCAGGCATCCCGCCTATCTGAATAATAGGAACGTCGCGGACCGGTTCAAGGCATATTTTGCGAGAAGCATTCGGATCCCGAAGTCCGTAGAGGCGCCGAAGCGAGTCACGCCGATTAGTTTTCCTTTTAGATCTTTGACACTTTTTATCTCCGGCGTGGCCATTACATAAAAGGCAACCACATTAATCACCGCTCCCATTGCGACAAGGTCGCCGCCTACGAGCCCGATATCCGCCACCACCTGACTGTTGGCACTGGAGATAGCTACCTCTCCGGCCAGCATCGCCTGCGCTATGGTGGAGGAACTCGCTATATAAATGAGATCGGCATCCAATCCTTCCTGCTTCAACAAGCCTGCTTCTTTCATCACCCAGTAGGGGGAATTCAGGGCGCTGACCGCTGACCAGCCAACTACTAACTTTTGGGCTTTGCTGGTTCCGGGTAAACCTAGGACAAAGGCAAGGATGAAACCGATCACCCATGTGCTTTTATGGAATCTGCCCATATCTCCTCCTTCTCTTTTCAGTCCTTTCGATACAAACATGGCTAGTTTCGAATCGTCTGTAAAAACCATTCGGTCGGAAGCCCCCGGCCTAGACTTTTTTCTTTCGCCAGATGATAGGTGAGCCCGCCAACGGAGGCGAATTGGATGCCTTGAATCCCTTGGCCGCCTCCTAGGGAGAGGATTTGTCGATTGTCCTCTTTTCCTTTCGCCGTCCCGGCAAGGAGGTCCCTAAAACTGAAAACTTTACTGGAGTCAACTGGCTTCACTCTTTCAACCTTTGGGATGCGGGAGATATCTTCAGGCCGCCCTGCCACATAGGCTTTGTGGCGGCCGGAGATTCTCTGGGCTGGGTTCTCCGCTTCGATGTGTGTTCTGGATGTGGCGACATTTGGCGAAAAGGTCATAAAGAGGTTCACCCTTTCCAAAGTTCTCGCATCTATTTCAACTCCTCCCTTGACCGTTGTGAGAAAGCTCCCTTCCTCCAACCATTCGCCTTTTATAACCGGGACGACGGAGTCAGTGCAGCAAGAGACTATCTCCGAACCTTGGGCTGCTTGGCGCGCTCTCTCCACAGGTATAGTCTCAATGCCAAGCACCGCGCTCATTTCCCTGGCGTAGTCCTCACGGTGAATCTCGTTGGGACTGTAGACCTTGATTCGTTTTATTGGTCTCACAGCGGCAAAGGCAAGCGCATGCGTCCTCGCCATTCCTCCGGAACCGATCATCCCCACTTGAGCAGCGTCTTTCCGAGCCAGATACTTGGCTCCCAACCCTGCGGTCGCCCCAACCCGCATGTGTTGGAGATACCCATCATTGATCATAGCCAAAGGCTCAGCATTCCCTAAGCTAAAGAGCATGATAAGACCACAAAATTTTCCCGGCGCCTGGCAGTATTTCTCTTGCGTCCAGCCCCCCTCTCCGCCTTTTACCCAATAAGCGATGTCTGATTTCATCCGGATTGCAAAGACGCTATATCTGCGATTTGTACCCTCCATCGTCCCCCATTGATAATAACCCTCTGCCTGGCCGCACGGCGCCCAAACGTCGATTCTCGGACGGCAGGTTGCATCGCCACAATAATATTCCTTCAGTCCCTCCTCAATGGCATCGATACACTGATCGATAGAGAGGAGCTCCTTAACCTGGTCATTGTTGATCAGCAGCATCTTGCCTCCCTACGTCTTTAATCACTCTCTTTTGCCCTACCTGGGATCTTCTCTCGTCTCTAACTACCATCCGGCTGTCCCTCGGTCAACAAAAGACGGAACAAGGGAAGAAGTCTACCCGACAGGAAATACGAATGGCGTGTACTTGAAGAATGGGCTGTGAACAGGTAGAGAGGAAAACAATGAATAAGGTGCGGAGCCTCCAAGAGGCGATTTTCCAAGAGGTTAAGGACGGTATGTCTGTGGTCATGGGCTGTGGGCTGGAATCCCTGATTCCCTTTGCTGCCGGATATGAGTTGATCCGACAAAGAAAGAAGGAGCTAACCTTGATCGCGCCGATATCGGACATGCAGTTTGATCAGCTCATCGGCGCTGGCTGTGTAAAGAAGGTCATCGCTGCGTGGGTCGGAAATGTGGCAGCGGGATTGGGTCATAATTTCCGGCGCGCTATGGAAGAAAAGCTCCCCCACCCGCTGGAAGTTGAGGATCACTCCAACTTCACCATCGGCCTCGCCCTTAAGGCCGCGGCGATGGGAGTGCCCTTTCTCCCGACTAAGACGGTACGCGGGAGTGACTTCGGACGGCAAGAACATTTTCGTACTGTTCATTGTCCATTTACCGACGAAGAGCTTTTGGCAGTGCGGGCCATTAACCCTGACGTGGCGATTCTTCATGTACAGCGAGCCGATGCCGAAGGGAACGCTCACATCTGGGGCAACCTGGGAGTCACGAGCGAAGCAGCTCTGGCAGCCAAGAAAGTTATCCTCACCTGTGAGGAGCTGGTTGAACATGAAGTCATCCTAAGCGACCCGAATCGAACTATGATCCCGGGCTTTCTTGTGTCGAGCGTCGTCCATGAGCCGTTTGGCTCTCACCCTTCACCGACCCAAGGATACACCCGCAGAGACGACGATTTCTACTTCGATTACCACAAAGAGTCACGCAGCCAAGATGGGTTCGAGCGTTGGCTGGAAAAATGGGTCTTAAGTGTCAAGGATCATAAAGGCTATCTCGCACGTCTAGGGGAAGAACGAGTCCGCGGGCTCAAATCGGAGGGAATCTCTTCTCCCCTTCAGTGAGTTTCAACGTATGTCACACAAAATTATTTATCAATTCTTCCCGGCCATTATTTGTGGGTTGTCTTTGGCGCTAACCGCACAGGGGCTTGCGGCCGACAAAGAAGTGACCTTCTTGGGCGATTTTTCCCACGTTCAATCATCGACGGGAGAGCATTGCGATGGGTACAGTGTGGTTCTTTGGCGCTACAAGGGCTCGCTGATCGGCTTTTTAAGCCGTCATAGAGGCTTATGCGGCGACCCTCCGACAGGTATCTTGGAAGGTCTCAAATACAATCCGAAAAATGGTTCCTTATCATTCGGAGTAAAACTGTCAGACGGTTGCGTACCTGACATAGGCGCCAAGGAATGTATACCCACAAAAGATCTTGTGCGATTTTCGGGCTCTTTGTCACAAAATATTCTAAAAGGTACAGTGTCTTGGTACGCCGACGGCGGAAGGAAGAAGTCTCATACGAAGAGCATTACCTTGCACGCAGCCCCACGAGATTCAGTTCACCGAGAAGATTTCGAGACCCATGAAAAATGGTTCCAGTATCATAAAGAAATGCTGAAACAGTTAGGTCCGCGGTGGTAGAACACGGCCCACCAGTAGATGTTAGCACGATTTAAACATGGACTACACGCGTAGAGAACTTATGGTGGTCGCCGCGGCGCGAGAGATCCGCGACGGAGAAAAAGTTTTTGTCGGCATGCGGCTTCCCTTGTTAGGATTCGCCGTAGCCAAAGAACTCCATGCCCCTAAGTCTATAGGGATCTTTGAAAGCGGCGTGATCCGCGACTGGCCGGCTCTGGAGCCGATCTTCACCATGAGCGATCCTCCTAATATAGCGCGCTCGCTAAGTTGTTGCGGGTTGGTCGATGTCATGAGTTTCCTGCAGAGCGGCAAAGTCGATCTGGGCTTCATCGGTGGAGCGGAGGTGGATCGCTTTGGCAACCTGAACACCCATTGGGTGATGGAAAAAGGAAGAAGAGTAAGGCTTCCGGGAAGCGGAGGGGCTGCTGACATTGCAATCCTTGCAGGCCGCTGCATCATTATCATGAACCACGAGAGGCGCCGCTTCGTTCCTAAAGTTCACTTCATCACCTCGCCTGGATATGGAGACGGCGGGGACTGGCGTGAGCGGAGACGACTGCGCGGTGGAGGGCCGAGCCGGGTCATCACCAGCCTGGGAATTTTCACCTTTGATCCAGTAACACGAGAAATGATCCTTAGCTCCTACCATCCCGGAGTTAGCGTCGAGCAAATCCAACAGGAGACCGGCTGGCCGGTGCGACTTGCAGGCGACCTTCAGGAAACGGATCCGCCTTCAGACGATGAGCTTGCCGCAGTGAGAAAATACGATCCCAAGCGCGTCTGGACATCCTAAAACCCAAAGCTAGTGACTAGTGCGTCATCAAACACCTGCCTGGCCTAGTAATGCGTCCGTTATCACAATCCGGCCCGCGAAAAGAGTCAGTATTGAGGCAACCGCGCGACTAATGTCAGAGGGGGAAAAGGCCAGGTGAGGCCTCAAAATCGAAGATAGAGGATCGATGATTCAAGAAGGCGGAAGGGATAAGGCGGAGAAAGTGAACTTCCACGTTTCGAGAATTCTCGAAACATCGAAGTGAGTTATTTATTGAACCCAAGGCGTCGGCGGATTTCTCCAGCGGGGATACCCCCCTCCTTTTTCCATCGGTTGCGAGACCGCTCTATGATGGCCAGGAAGCGGCGGCTTGTGCTAAGCGATGTGGTTTCCGTGTCTGCATTCCGCACCGCTACGAGTGCAGCAACCGGTTTTCCGTTCTTCACGACTATAATAGGATGTTTCCTGGCCTCTCTAGCATACTCAGCTAATGATCCCGAAGCCTTTCTTATATCAATCCTTTTCATAAGTCGATTATCTCGCCTCCAATCCGAACCCGGTTCCGTTCTTTAATCCCGATTGCCAAGACTATCACCTTACTTAGGTTCAGTTCTTCTTCTACATCATAATACACCCTTAGGCTCCCAATGCGAAGTTCCCAGGGAGCAATAGGATTCGGGCGTACTCGTGTTCGAGAGATTTACTCAGACAGGAGAGCGAAGGATGAGGGCGAAAAGATGAAGGGGATGCGGAACGTGAAGCATCAAAGTTTTATCTTATATTATGACCCGTACAGAGTGGATCACTACCGGCTCAATCGGGACATCATCATGCAAACCCCGATTGCCGGTTCTGACCCTCTCGATCTTTTGAACCACATCCATCCCCTCGATCACTTTACCGAAAACCGCATAGCCAAAGCCATCTGGGGTACTATTCTTGTGATTTAGAAAATCGTTGTCCTTAACATTGATGAAGAACTGTGCAGTCGCGCTATCGACAACGCTGGTCCTAGCCATGGCCAAAGTGCCGCTTTCGTTCTTCAAACCGTTGGTAGCTTCGTTCTTGATTGGGGCCTTGGCCGGCTTTTGTCGCATGTCTTTGTCAAATCCTCCACCTTGGATCATGAAGCCCGCAATGACCCGATGGAAGATCAAGCCGTCGTAGAACTTGTCATTCACGTAGTCTAAAAAGTTCTTCGCCGTAATCGGCGCCCTATCAGTAAAGATCTCTATGCGCACATCTCCCAAATTAGTCGACATGGTGACTACTGGATTTTTTCCCTGCTGCTGTGTCTCTGTCATCACTTCTACTCCTTTCCTGCTTTCTGAAGCCGCACCCGCTGGCCTTGTCGTATCTCCCCTGTAATGTAGTGTTCACCGCGGATCGCCCGCTCAGCATCCTGCTCGTCCTCCTCGCTCCAACTGCCGAGATTGTAGCCAAACCACGGGCTCTTGAGCTGGAGGTCAGGCAGCCCCAACTCCTTCCAGATGTCTCGGGCCTGCTCCATATATTCTTTCTTTGGCAGAGAAGTTGGCGGGTAGTCCCACTTAAGCGTCGCATCAATGAGGATCGCGGAGGCCTTTATGGACGTGACTTCAGTCCGAGAGGAAGGTGGGGCTAAGGAGAAATCCAGACCGGTGGATACCTTGGTCTCACGGATCTCGATATCGCGGTGCGGCTGGATCCGGTAGGACATTGCCCACTGCACAGAATCAGCATCCCGCGCATCGATGTCCTCATCAACGGCGATCAAGATCTTCGGTGCAGCGCGAGGAAGATCAGCAAGAATGCGGAGGGTTTCAATGGGTTTTGCCCCTGCGGTCTTACTCATCCTGACCACGCAGACTCCATGGCTGCCAGCAGTCTCAAGCAGGGCCACTTCAACGATGCCTCTCATTTTGTGGTCCACAGTCAGTAGTTTATAGAAAACCCCCTCCAGCCCCACTCCCCTAAGGACGCTCGACTCGCTGGGCGGGAATTGGCTCAAGAAGGCTTGAAAGATGGCGTCTCGTTTTCGAGTAATGCATGTGACATTCATGAATTTGTCTGGCGCCCGATGGGCCATGTAGCCGGTAAATTCCCCAAACGGTCCTTCGGGCTCGACCTCATCAGTGGGAACGATTCCCTCGATCACGACCTCGCTACGGGCCGGGACCAGCAGATCTACGGTTTTGCAGCGAACCAGCTCCACTGGCTCTCCTGCGATTCCCCCCGCAACCGGGTACTCTGGCACCGGGAGACGAGCGGTAGAGCAATAGGAAAGGTTAGGAGTGCAGCCGATCACAATGGCGGCCGCTAAAGGTTTGCCCATGGCCCGCGCCTTGTTCCAATGCTGGCTGATGTCTTGATATGGAAACGCGAATAGACCTATGCGGGTCGGGCTCTTAATCTGTCCACGGTAAGTACCAAAGTTGAGACCTCCGTTTTCCGGGTCCTTGGTCACCCAATGGCCCGAACTCAGAAAAGGGGCACAGTCGAAACCCGGAGTGGAGATCGGCACAGGAAGCATGCCGGCACCTCCGGCCTTCAAGAGAGTCTCGCCTTCATAAATAATCTCCTGGCAAGGGCCGGAGGAAACTATCCTGGGAGGGATGGGGTGAGTCTGAGCTTCGGCCCACTTGGCAACGATATCCTCAGCAGACCTTACCCCCATGCCGAGAGCGTAAACGAACCGGTTCGGCGCCATGACGGCCAGGGCGACCGGCATGTCGTAGGATCTTCCAGAAACATCAGTGACGCTCTCGAAGAGCCACCCTTTCCGCTCTTTTTCCCGCAATCCACGGAACTGCAAGCGCACCAATGGGTGCATCTCTGAATCTTTGTTGATCTTCCTCCGAATGCGGTTCAGGTAGCCGTGGGACTCAAGAGTTTCGAGCCATTCATGGAGATCGCGGTAATAGGCCAATGCCATACCCCCCTTTTCAGCTCAGCCGCTGATTTGCTGCACAACAGAATTCTCCTACAACAAGATCAACTCTTCCGTCAACAACAGCACAATCGTTGACAAAGTTTTCCGCGTGAAGCTATAGTCGGCTAGCAAGGAGAAAACAGAGATGAAGATCCCGGAGTTGGACAAGGAATTGGAGAGCAAGAGCATGGCGGGCTTTTGGAAGACCCGGGTACCAATGCTGCGTCCCGAAGCGCCCCATATCTGGAAGTGGAAGGACGTCCATAATGCGCTTATGAAGGCAAAGGACTCCATCGGTATTGAAATGGCGGAGAGACGGGCCATTCGCCTCATTAATCCCCATATTCCGGTGAACTTCACCTCTCACACCTTGCATTTCACTTTTTCAATCGTGAATCCCGGAGAGGTAGCCAGGGCCCATCGGCACAACATGGCGGCGATCCGATTTGTCGTGAAGGGCAAAGGGGCGTGCACGAACGTGGAGGGGGAGAGCTTCCCGATGGAGGAAGGAGATCTCATTCTTACGCCCAACTGGACATGGCATGATCACTTCAACGGCTCTAAGGAGCCGATCATCTGGCTGGACGGGCTGGATGGTCCTCTTATTCAATCCCTGAACGTGCTCTTTTTCGAGGAATATGAAAAGGAGCAGCAGACTCTAACTCGGCGCGAGGGTGAGTCCACCACCCGTTTAGGCTTCGCACGTGCACCCAGAGCTACCGGGCTGGAGCGGCGCGGACTTCCGTTCCGCTATAGATGGAGAGAGACTCACGAGACGCTGAAGGTGATTCCCGATACAGAAGCTGATCCTCACGACGGAAAACTTCTCCGCTACATCAACCCTGTTACCGGAGGATTCACTTTTCCAACCATGTCCTGCGAGGTGCAGCTACTTAACGCGGGAGTAACGACGAGAGTGCACCGGCACACAAGCACGGTGCTCTACCATGTCTTTCAAGGTCGCGGCCGCACGCTCGTGGGAGAGGGTAATCTCGACTGGGAGAAGGGAGATTCCTTTGTCATCCCAATTTGGCAATGGCACCGCCATGAAAACCATTCTAAAGAGGAGGCGATCCTCTTCTCCATTAATGATAGACCGATAATGGAAGCGCTCGAGTTGTATCGGGAAGAGAGCCAATGAAGATCACTCTCTCAAAAGCGGTCGTTATATTACCTTGTATGCTGTGATGAGCTTGAAGTGCTTTTAAGCCGCTCTTCGATCCTCATAAGCTTCGGCCGGATCTCCTCACCCACAAAAAGCTGAGGATTGGATGGCGTATAACCCTGCCCGACTTCCCTGTCCCGAATCGCTCGCTGCGCCCTCTTAAAAGCCCCGATGAAGGAAAAATCTTTGCGCAGCTCCTCGTCGAAATAGGCTTTCGCGAGGTAAGTGAAGTCCGAATGGTCACTGCAGCCAAACGATGCATGCTTGGCGTCCGCTGCGGTAGCGATCATAGTGTATGGATCCTTAAGCGGCGGGATGAAGCCACCTGAATAACATGCGGAGACCACAACGACCCTCCACTTGATTCCCGCCTCATCTAGGATTTTCTTCAAGATCGGCGGATCGATATCGGCCAATCTGACCGACCCCAAGTCAACCGTAAGCTTGTGATTTTTTGAGCCGTGGGAGGTGAGATAAAGAAAGAGAATGTCTTCGTTGGGATTCACCGTCTTGCCAACGTGGACAAGGGCGCGGCGTAAGGTGGCCGCGCTAGCGGCCGGAATCTCTTTAACGGTTTTCCGATTATTGATGAGAAGGAGCGCCCGCCCATCGGCATCAAACCGTTCTTTGAACAAGTCAGCGATGACCTTGACCTCTTTCATGAACACGTCCTGGCGCGCGTAAAGCGCAGCCCCGACAAAATACAAGTCTGCGATTCCAGGTCGCTCAGGCAAGAGCCGTCCAAGCTGGCGCTCGAGCAATTCAGCGTTGACGTGAAGTGTCTCTTGGCTGACATGCCCAGGTGCTTCCTGGTTGGCCTGCCCGCGTGGAACGTACCAAAATGGTAGGACTAAAATCAGGCAAACCAGGCCACGCTGGCTAAGGTTGGCAGCGAGACGGATTCTTCTAAGCGCAGTACCGGCCATGGTTGCAAAAAGACGCTTCCCCGACGGCCTCTACATTCCGATTAATTCCCGTCATCACGGGTTGGGAGTCTCCGGTACAACATCAAGGTCGATCATTGGCACAAAAATATTTGGGCCCTTAGGAAAGGAATCGCTGATGATCGAATGCGCTGAATTGAGGCGAAGTGAGCCGGTCGATTCGATATACGGAAATCCGCCGCTGCCCGGTGGATCAGGATCAAACATATCGCCTGATCCGGATACACCAGCCTGGACAAAGAAAGCCAAACGATAAGACGCCCCAGGGACTAGCGTCGCGGAAATCGGGATTGTTACGGGGCCGCTCGATACGACGGTGGTATCGGCTGAGGCAATCAGTACCGTAGTGCTGCTATCGTATATCCTTGCTCCCACAAAAGTGGGTTGGCCGACGTTTAGTCCGTTGAGGGTCATTGAAAGAACAAGCAGATTGGAACTAGTCAGCACACTGACGTCAACTCCCCGAGTCTCATTGAAGGACTGACCCCCAAACACTGTACCCGTAGTTCCGGAAATTACCTGGATGGTGAATACGTTAATTGAGGGAGAGATCTTCGCCACGAAAGTGTCGCTGAAGCCGCCACCATAGCTGGGCTGCAAGGGATTTGCTGTCGGGAAGTTGACCGAACTGGTATTACCTGTCACATGAGCGTTGCTGTCAGCGTCTATCGCGATACCGGTTCCCCCGTCACTGCCGCTGCCACCAAGGTAAGTAGAGTAGACGAGCTCTGAGCCGTCAGGACTGAACTTTGCTACAAAGGCGTCGCTCAGACCTCCGATCGTCGGTTGGATTGGATCAGCTGTGGGGAAGTTGGTGGAAACCGTGGAGCCTATAACATAGGCATTGCCATTGGCGTCTACAGTAATGCCGAAGCCCACATCGAAATTGCTCCCGCCCAGGTAAGTGGAGTAAACGAGTGC
>JBOHVJ010000141.1:0-6811 GCA_050735075.1 Binatia bacterium | reverse complement strand
CTATAGGAACTTGGTTGCAGCTTAGGGTTCTACCTATGGTCCTGGCTTCCAACCCTGGGTGTCAAGCTCAGCGCGAATCTTCCGCACGAGAGAATAATTAAAAATCCTTTCCAGAGGAGGCGTTTCTCTCTGTCCTAAACGCCTTAGAAGAGGCTCCAGCGACTTTCTCTGTGAGTCTTCGCTTACGGTCCCGTCCGAGGTCATGACCGGACGGGTCACATCATATATCTTCCCGGCAAAATCTTCTTTGATTTTTAGATAGCGGGCGATGATTGGAATAGTCCCAGAGCGGTTGTCGCGGTAATGAAAGAACCCTTTGAGCGTTCCGCGGATGAACTTTTCAACCAAGACAGGATCTGATTGAAGCAATCCTTCCCTTGCAACAGCACTCCCATTAAGATCTACCCAATCTTGACTAATGAATGCTAAAAGCTCCCGGAACCCTTCCTCCTCAAGCCTGAAGTTGTGCGGCAGAACAGTCACGGCGGCATCCACAGATCCTCCTCGCAAGGCAGCATGACCAAGAGGACCGCCTAACCCTAAGATCGCAACCTCCTTGCCTGCGTCGATCCCATGCCTCCTCAAGAGGTCTCGCAGGAGAAAGTCGTCATTGCTGCCAATACTGGAGACACCTACCCTCTTCCCTTTAAGTCCTTTGACCTCGCGGACATCGGGCCTGGCGTAGAGCCATAAGAGAGGTCGCTGAAGGGAGGAAAAGAGGACGCGAAGGGGAGCGCCTGCAAGGATCGCAGTGAGCGCGGCACCACTCAGTGAAGCAAACTCCACATCCCTGGAGATCAGGGCTCGACTAGCTACCACCGCATTCATCAAGATGAACTGAACTTCTAGATCCTCCTCCAGGTAATAACCTTTCTCCTTAGCAGTAGTGAAGGCAGTATTGACAGTGAACCCTACGACGGCCACGTTTACGGTCCTTGTCTCACCTCCGGCGACAAAGCCAAATATTATTAAGAAGCAAATGATGATCCTCAATTCCAACAGACGAATCGCCATGTAAAGCTTCCTCCATGAAATTAATGATGCCGAATTCCCCTTTCCGTATAAACCAGTAACGAATGTTATCTTTACCGCCGCCGCAAATCAACGTTGTTTTCAAAAATCTTGCACGACCTTGATAGCTCCATTGCGAAGCTTGTGCAGTACTTTCTCTAATTCCTTGCCTTTTTTAAAAAATGCGGATAGTTATGCATCAAATCCGGCTGGTGTAAACCAAAATGATTTTAGCTGGAAAAGTTGCTATGGTTACCGGAGGAGGAACTGGGATCGGCAAGGCCGTGAGTCAGCTCTTGGTCAAGAACGGTGCCCGCGTAGCCATAGCCTCCCGCAACTTATCTCACCTTGAGACGACCGCAAAGGAGCTCAAAGCCTTGGATCATCAAGTTCTACCCATCCAGTTGGACGTGAGGAGAAAAAAGGAGGTCCAAAACGGAGTTGCTAGAATCCTTGAAAACTGGGGATCCATCGACATCCTGGTGAACAACGCAGGGATCTCCGGCTTGAACCGCATAGACGATGAAGATGACAGCCGGTGGTACGATATCCTGGAAACCAACCTCACCGGGATGTACCTTATCACTAAGGAGGTCCTGAAGGTCATGAGGGACGACTCCGGCGGACGCATCATCAATATCTCTTCAGTGTTGGGGAAATTTGGCGTCCCTGGCTATAGCGCCTATTGCGCCAGCAAGCATGGAGTGGTCGGTTTTACCAGGGCACTGGCGCTGGAGGTGGTGCAGCGTAGCATCACGGTCAATACGATCTGCCCCGGTTGGGTGGACACCGAGATGGCCCGCTCAGGGATAAGGGAGAGCGCCGCCTATCAAGGAATTACCGTCGAGGAGTTTAAAAGACAGGCGATAGAAGCGGTTCCCATTAAGAGATTCAACGATGCAGAGGAAGTGGCCCATCTGGTCCTTTACCTCGCCTCCGATAAGGGTAGAGGAATCACGGGTCAGGCGATAAACATCTGCGGCGGCCAGACGATGGTGTAGTGATCATGCCGGCTTCAATCGATCTTCTGAAAGAAAAAGGACGCCGTCTGCGCGTTCATTCGCTGCGATCCACGACCGAAGCGGGTTCCGGCCATCCTTCCTCATCTTTATCTGCCGCGGATTTGGTATCCGTCGTCTTCTTCCGCGAGATGCGCTACGATCCCCGCGACCCGCACAACCCGGAAAACGACCGTTTCATCCTGTCCAAGGGTCATGCGGCCCCGCTCCTGTACGCTGCGTATGCAGAGGCGGGAATCATTGAAGAATCCCGTCTGATCACGCTGCGACGCCTCGACAGCGATCTGGAAGGGCACCCTACACCACGTCTGCCATGGGTTGAGGTGGCCACCGGCTCTTTAGGTCAGGGGCTTTCGGCGGGGTTGGGGACGGCGCTTGCGGGGCGGCTGAACAATCTCACTTACGATACGTACGTGCTGTTGGGCGATGGCGAGTGCGCAGAGGGCGCCGTGTGGGAAGCGGCCGCGCTAGCCAGCACCTACGACGTGTCCAATCTTTATGCCATCGTCGACGTGAACGGCCTTGGGCAGAGCCAGCACACGATGCATCGGTTCGACGTCGAGAAGTTTGCAGAAAAATTCCGCGCATTCGGCTGGTACGCTATTACCGTCGATGGTCACAACTACTCTGAAATCATCGATGCGTTCGCGCAATGCAGGCGGGAAGCGGGATCCAGGCCGCGCGTGATCGTCGCTCGTACGTTTAAAGGAAAAGGCGTTTCGTTGCTGGAGAACATGGAAGGCTGGCACGGAAGACCCGTGCCCAAGCAGGAGCTGGACAAAGCCCTCGCCGAGCTGTCCCGGCCATACGCCTCCGATAGCTTTCGCCCTAACCCGCGACCACGGCCTCAGCGAGAAGAGCGACCAGTCAACATCGCCATCAGCATCAGTCGCAAAATTGGCGAATCCGTGGCGACACGCGAGGCGTATGGCGATGCGCTGGTGAAGCTGGCCGAAAAGAACGATCGGATCGTCGCGCTCGATGGCGACACTAAGAACTCCACATATGCCGAAAAGCTGCTGAAGACGCGTCCCGACCGGTTCTTCGAAATGTTCATCGCGGAACAGAACATGGTCGGCGTCGCTGCCGGTATGTCCGCGCGCGGCATGATTCCCTTCGTGTCGACGTTCGCGGCATTCATGACGCGCGCCTTCGACCAGATTCGTATGGCCGCTGTCTCGCGAGCTAACATTAAGTTCTGCGGCTCGCACGCGGGCGTTTCGATCGGAGAGGATGGGCCTTCTCAGATGGGACTGGAAGACCTCGCCCTCTTTCGGGCGGTCCCCGGCTCTGTCGTTCTCTATCCCTCAGATGGCGTGTCAACCGAGCGGCTCGTCGCTGAAGCCGCGCGCAGCCGCGCGATCTGCTATCTTCGCACGACTCGTCCGAAGACACCCGTTTTATACGCCAACGATGAGCAGTTCCCGGTGGGCGGCTCCAAGATCTTGCGCAGATCCGAGGAAGACCGGGCGACTGTGATCGGTGCCGGCATTACAGTCCATGAGGCGCTCAAAGCGGCCGAAGCCCTCGCATCGGAAGGCATCCGCATTCGAGTGATCGACGCTTACAGCGTGAAGCCGGTGGACAGAACAACCATCCTGGCCTCCGCGAAAGAGACGGGGACGAATGTGATCGTAGTTGAAGATCATTACGATGAGGGCGGGTTGGGCGATGCCGTTCTGAATGCCGTCGGAAATGCCGCCCACGTCATCAAACTCGCGGTTCGAGAGATTCCACGCTCAGGACCGCCGGAGGCCTTGCTGGACACCTACGGAATTAGCAGCAAGCACATAGTCCAGGCCGTGAAAAGTTTGCTATGACCGAAGCGAAGAAAAAAAGAGACAAGGAAGTCCATCAGAAGTCCGCATGCTTCGACGAGCTCAGCATGAACGGAGAATTATCCCTGTGGTGAGTTCATCGAACCAAATGATTTCATGACCTGATCCGTTCGCCCTGGGATTGCTGGGCCGACTAGTTTGCCTCACGCCCAAAAATTCTGGCGCTATTTCAGCATCTTAGTTTATCCCGGTGCACTTTAGAGGACCGGCACACTGCTTGCACTTTAATCTCTGAGGAGCGGACTGGAGTTGACAGGTTACGGCGACGGTGGAATAAGGAGAAGGGTCCACTGGGCTATTTTAGATTTGCGATTGCCGATTTTAGATTGTTTTCCTCTAATTCCCTCTCCCGCTGGGCCCGCTGGGAGAGGGTCAGGGTGAGGGAGAAACCCTATGAGTAAAAAAGTCATTCGCCTTGCACTAGCCGCTATGCTCTTCGCTCTTAGCTTTCCCGCCGAGGCGCAGCAGCCGAAGAAGGTCCCTCGGATAGGATACCTAGCTTCCTCGCTTTCCGCTATCGCGTCCCGCACCGAGGCATTCCGTCAGGGTCTACGCGAGCTTGGTTATGTGGAGGGGAAAAACATTGTCATTGAATGGCGATCTGCAGAAGGGAAAGCGGATCGCCTCCCTGCGCTCGCGGCCGAGCTAGTGCGTCTCAAGGTAGACGTCATCATCACGGCTGGTCCGCCAGCAACCCGTGCCGTCAAGGAAGCAACTTCTACGATTCCCATTGTCATGACGTTTGACGATGACCCTGTCGGCAATGGCTTCGTCGCCAGCCTCGCGCGACCTGGCGGTAATATTACTGGATTGTCAACCCTTGCCCCAGAGATAAGCGGAAAACAACTGGAGCTTCTGAAGGAGATCGTTCCCAGGCTCTCCCGCGTGGCCGTCTTCGGGACTTCGACCCGGCCGGGCAACGCGCAAGCGTTAAAAGAGATCGAACTCGCCGCAGGGGCGTTCGGAGTGAAGCTTCAATACCTAGACGTACTAGGTCCCAAGGATATTGAGACCGTATTCCGAGCCGCAACCAAGGGGCGTGCTGACGCACTCCTCGTGCTGGCGAGCCCCGTCTTCGGTTCCCCGAGAACACAGATTGTAGACCTCGCGGTAAAGAGCCGCCTGCCGGCAATGTACCCACAAAGCGAATATGTGGAAGTCGGGGGCCTTATGACCTACGGCGCGAACTTTGCGGACTTGTACCGGCGCGCCGCCACCTATGTGGACAAGATCCTGAAAGGCACCAAGCCGGCTGATCTTCCAGTGGAGCAGCCGAAGAAGTTCGAGTTCATCATCAACCTGAAAGCCGCCAAGCAGATCGGCCTGACGATCCCGCCGAATGTGCTCGTGCGGGCGGACAAAGTAATCAAATAATCACATTGTGGTTAATGACCACAGACTTTTCGTCCCATGAGCCCGGTATTAAAGGGACTGCTCTTTTTCTCCCTGCTCCAATTTAGCTATTCTCTCTCGAGTGGCGCTCAATCCTCCGCGAGAATCAACATTGGTAGCGCGGCGATTCGTCTGCCTCGCCATTTAGGTCCCTCCGAATGATATTGGACGTGCGCAGCATGAATTCCTATCAACCCCTAACCTTAATATCAAAGGGTCCTTCGTCCAAACACGTTGTTTCAGGAGCCAAGTTGATGTAAAGACAGAACGATTCAGCGGTCCAAACAAACAGAAGAGGAGGGACTATCATACGGATGTTTAGAACTCTTAGCGTCGTACTGGTGCTGCTCGTTTTCTATCTCGCACGGAACTGGGAAAACGCTGTCAGCACAGCGGCGGTTGCGGACCGCCCAAACTTCCTGATTATCGTAACGGATGACCAGCGCTACGACACATTGGGCTCGTTCATGCCCCGCACCCAGGCGCGCATCTTCAATGAAGGGGTTCAATTCACAAAGGGCTACGTCACGACACCACTCTGCTGCCCCAGCCGTGCCAGCATCTTAACGGGCATGTATGCACATCGCTCTGGCGTGCGCGTTAATTCAGACTCTCTCCAAAAGACGACTTTTGCCGATCGCCTGCACAAGGCAGGGTACTTCACAGGGCTGGTTGGAAAATACCTAAACTCGTGGGATGGCTCCCCCCGGCCAGAGTTTGATTTCTGGGCTGCGTTTGCGGGTGGTGGCAGCCGCTACTTCAATCCCCGCTTGAACGTCAATGGCTCGTGGAGCGAGCGCCAGGGCTACATGACGTATCTCCTGCGGGACTACGCGCTGCGTTTCCTCAACGATGCCGCCCGAAAGAATCAACCGTTTGCGCTGATCTTTGCCCCCAACGCGCCCCACGCGGGCTTCGATCCTGCGGCCGGTGTATCACCCCCTGGAGTAGCCCCTGATCCGGCTCCAGGAGACGAGAATCTCTATAAGGACCTACCTCCGCACCGGCCGCCCAATTACAATGAGAAAGATCTTTCAGACAAACCGAAGTGGCTGCAGTCACTGCCGCCACTAACCCCAGCGCAGCAGAAGCTGCTCGACACCGTCCGGCTCAGCCAGTTGCAGGCGCTACAGTCGCTTGATCAGGCAATCGGCTCTATCGTAAGTTTGTTAGAGCGCTTGGGCAAGCTCGACAACACCGTGATTTTTTATATCAGTGATAACGGATTCTTCTGGGGCGAACACCGGCTCCGGGAGAAGGAGCGCCCTTATGAGCCGTCCATTCGCGTGCCGTTTGCGCTACGCTACCCCAAGTTGGTTCCTAAAGGACGGGTCGAGGGCCGGCTTGTGGCCAACATCGACATCGCTCCCACGATCTACCATCTGGCGGGCTTACCGATCCCAGTTGATGTGGATGGTAACTCGCTCATGGCGCTGCTGGAACAGCGTGGCGCGTGGCGCGATGAGCTTCTCATCGAAGCTTGGCCGGGCAAAGTGCCGTATGAAGCCGTGCACACCGGGCGCTACATTTACATTGAAACGAAAGGTGACC
>JBOHVJ010000140.1:0-10897 GCA_050735075.1 Binatia bacterium | reverse complement strand
GTTTAGCTCTGGGCAACAAGATGGGCTGGGCGGCAGTGGCCGCCGATCGTCTCGTCGTGGCTATGAGCATAAGTGTAGAAAGCATGCACCCTTACTCGCAGAGCAGTTCGCCGATTTATGGATTGTGGACGAATGTGATAGAGACTCTGGTCGATAGTGACTTCGAAAGGAGGCGCTATCACGGCGAGCTTGCCGAGTCTTGGAGTGCCAAAGGAAACGAATGGACCTTTAAGCTTCGCAAAGGGATTCAATACCATGATGGCTCGCCTTTTACAGCCAAGGATGTGGCCTTCTCCTACGAGAGGATTCTCAAAGATAAGAGAAGCATTCAAGCGGCCAATCTGCGTGACATCCAGGATTTCAAGGTACCCGACGACCACACTGTCATACTCGTAACGAAAAGGCCCAAAGCCGCCTTACTCCCTTTACTCTACAATCGGGTGGTTCTAAGCCACAAGGCTGCCGAGCGGCTGGTTGACAAACTGGACGACCATGCTATTGGCACCGGCCCGTATAGATTTGTGAGCTGGGAGCGGGGCAGCCATTTCACGATGGCGCGCAATGAAAAGTACTGGAGAAGGCCAGCCAACATCAGGGAAATCATCTGGCGTCCGATCAAAGAGGATGCGGCCCGTATCGCCGCACTGGAGGCCGGACAGGCAGATATTATCAACAATGTTCCTCCCCATGAGGTCGAGCGTCTAAAGCGGCACCCGAGATTGCGTGTGGAGCTGGTACGTGGATTGCGCGTTATTTTTATCGCCCTCAATCCTGCCTTTAAGCCCTTTGACAATAAACTCGTGCGCCAGGCATTTAACTACGCCGTGGACCAGGAGGCCATCATCAAGCACGTCCAAGAAGGTCAGGCCTATCCCTTGAAAGGGCTGCTGGGGCCCCCAATGACCGGCTATGATCCGGAGATAAAGGACTATCCTTATGACCCAGCGAGGGCCAAAAAACTTCTGGCTCAGGCAGGCTATCCCGACGGGCTAGCGGTTGATTTCTATTCCCCCTCTGGAAGGTACACCAAAGATCGGGAGACTGCTCAAGCAGTTGTGAGCCAGCTTGCCAAGGCAGGGATCCGTGCCAACCTCAAGACACCGGAGTGGGCTGTATTTGGGGCCAAGTACAATAGCGGCAAATACGGAATGTATATGATTGGGAGAGGTTCAGTCGTTGACCCAGAGGCATTCTTTATCCGTTATTTTCGTTCCGGTCGAGATAAGAGATTGAGTTACAAGAATCCGGAATTCGACAAGATCTTTGACCAGCAGAGCGAGACTTTTGACCCGGAGAAGCGAGAGGAACTTTTGCGCCAGCTCATAAGAATCGTGCATGAAGACTGTCCTACTATACCCCTCTACAACACGGCCGATGCCTACGGAGTTAGACGCGACCTTATCTGGCAGGCCAGGCCGGATGAACAGATACCGGTCGTGAACGCCCGGTTCCAAGCTTAACAGACAAAGATAGGGACAGGGGTAACAGACAGAGATAGAGACAGAGACAGGGAAACATGAACAAGAAGGAAATTATTGAAAAGCACAGGCAGTATCTTTTTTCCTGCGTGGCCAACTACTATGACGAACCCCTCGTTGTTGACCATGCCAAGGGCTGCACTGTGGTCGACGTGGAGGGGAAGGAGTATCTCGATTTTTTTGGCGGCATCCTCACCATTAGCGTCGGTCATTGCAACGAGAAGGTCACAGCAGCGATTCAAGAACAGAGCAATAAACTACAGCACATTTCAACGCTCTACCCGAACGAGCCCCACGTACGCTTAGCCGAAAAGCTAGCCGAAATCGCTCCTGGAAGATTGCAAAAATCCTTTTTCACCAATAGCGGGACAGAGGCGAACGAAACTGCAGTCCTGCTCGCTCAACTCCGCACGAAGTGCCAGGATGTTATCGCTCTGCGCCACGGCTATAGCGGTCGCTCTCACCTGGCCATGAGCCTTACAGGTCTTTCCACCTGGCGGCTTACACCAACGCCCACTCCCGGAATCCATCACATCCCCAACGCCTATTGCTACCGCTGTCCCTTTGGACTCACTTACCCGAGTTGCGAGCTCAAATGCGCCAAGGACATCGAGGAGGCGATCCAGACCACCAGCACTGGCCGCATCGCTGCCTTTCTCGCTGAACCGATTCAGGGAATTGGTGGCTTCATCACTCCGCCCAAAGAGTATTTCAAGGAGATCGTCTCGATCGTGCGAAAGTATGGAGGGCTCTTCATCTGCGACGAGGTGCAGACAGCTTGGGGGAGGACCGGAGGCAAGATGTTCGGCATAGAACATTGGGGAGTGGAGCCCGACATTATGACCTTTGCCAAAGGAATGGCCAACGGTGTTCCGATTGGCGCGACCATCGCTACGCCTGAAGTTGCGGACAGCATGAAGGGGATGTCGATCTCCACCTTTGGCGGGAATCCGGTTACCAGCGTGGCGGCTCTGGCCACCATCGAGGTCATCGAGGAGGAGAATCTCGTCGATAACGCCCGCGTCATGGGGCAGCGCTTGAGGGAAGGACTGGAGGCATTGCGAGAAAAGTATCCTGTCATTGGTGATGTTCGAGGCATGGGATTGATGCAAGCGCTGGAGCTTGTCGGAGAGAATAAAGTGCCGGATTCCGAGTCCGTGAGGAGATTATTCGAGCGCACAAAGGCGAACGGGCTTCTGATCGGCAAAGGCGGACTGATGGGAAATGTCGTCCGGATCACTCCACCTCTCAATGTCACCAAGGATCAGATTGACCAGGCGGTAAAGATTCTTGATCGATCTTTTGCACAGATGGGCCAGTAAACAGTCCGATCATGGATGAGCAGCGAGCCGACATTCCATCACTCCATTACTCCATCACGCCCTCCTTTCTTTGTTCGAGGAAAGGCCCGTTAGGACTATGTTAAGACGCAGGTTCATCGGGGCCATCCCGGTCGTTATTGGGATATCCTTTCTTGTCTTCCTTCTGATGCACATCGCTCCGGGAGATCCTGTCAGTCTTCTTTTAGGGGATGATGCAACGGCAGCCGAAATTGAGCGCACCCGGCGCGAGTGGGGACTGGACGAGCCGGTCGTGGTGCAATATTGGGAGTTTCTCTGGCGCGCCGTGCAGGGGGATTTCGGGCAGTCGTTAAAATTCGGCGAACCCGTTACTAGACTTGTCTTTGAGCGATTGCCCGCGACCATTGAACTCGCCGTCGCAAGTCTCCTGGTGGCCGTTTTGATCTCGATCCCCATAGGGGTCTATTCCGCGATCAAGCAGGATTCGCTTTTTGATCATGCGGGTATGGGCTTGGCCCTTGTCGGTGTCTCTCTCCCCAACTTTTGGCTGGGTATCATGCTGATCTATTTCTTGGGGGGGCAACTCAACCTCCTACCGGTGGCTGGAAGGATCGACTATGGAATCCAGATCCAGCCGATAACCCGTCTCTATTTGGTGGATAGCCTCCTAACTGGGAATTTCACCGCTTTTTGGAGTGCCTTTAAACATCTCCTCATGCCTGCAGTGACCCTCGGGACAAGCCTGGCGGCCATTGTGACGCGGATCACTCGCTCAAGCGTTCTCGAGGTGATGCGACAGGATTATATTACCACCGCTAGGGCAAAGGGACTGAACGAGAAGGCGGTTATCTGGAGGCACACGCTGCGCAATGCCATGATCACGATCATCACGATCCTCGGTCTCCAACTGGGAGCGCTACTGAACGGCTCGGTGATCACTGAAACGGTTTTCTCCTATCCCGGCATCGGCGACCTCCTTATCCAAGCCATCTCTCTAAGAGATTATAAGCTCGCCCAAGGCCTGATTTTCTTTTTCGCGATTATGTATTTTGTGGTCAATCTTCTGGTCGATTTGCTCTATATGGTGGTGGATCCGAGGATTAAGGTTTGATGTTGAGGATGCGCTATCTAAAGATTTGGGTCGGTGGAGCGATTCTTCTGTTGTTGGTGATCTTCGGGTTGGCGGCTCCGCTCTTAGCCCCTTATGATCCGCAAGAGCAAACACTTGAGGATAGGCTTCAGCCTCCCAGTTGGACTGCCCAGGCACGGGGCCCTTATCTGCTTGGCACGGATAACCTCGGTCGTGATATTTTGAGCAGGATCATTTACGGGTCGCGGATTTCTCTCCTCGTGGGCGCTACGACGGTGATCCTGGCGGGATTCATGGGTTGTTTTCTCGGAGCCATCGCAGGCTATTTTGGTGATCTCACGGATGAGATTATCTCTAAAATAACGGAGATCTTCCTAGCCTTTCCCTTTCTCCTAATGGCCATCGCCCTTATGGCTTTTCTGGGACAGGGGTTGGTCAACCTCATCCTGGCACTCATGATTACGCGCTGGGTACAGTACTGTCGAGTTGTTCGCGGCGAAGTGCTCTCCTTGAAAGAGCGTGATTTTGTCACAGCAGTGCGCGCCCTGGGGGGAAGAGATTTCTACATACTCTTAAGGCACGTCGTGCCTAATACCTTTGCAAGCGTTACTGTCATTGCTACTTTTGCTATGGCGATCGTGATCATCGCCGAGGCGAGCCTGAGCTTTCTTGGCTTGGGTGTTCCAGCCAGTATCCCGACTTGGGGGTCGATGCTGAGCGAGGGGCGAGTTTACATGTACCGCGCACCCTGGTTGACGATCTTTCCTGGTGTGGCTATCTTCATCACCGTTTTCGGAATCAACCTTTTGGGAGATGGTCTAAGGGATGTTTTGGATCCGAAGTTAAGGGGACATAGGTAGGTTAGAAAATCGCAGCCTTTCTAAGAAAGGGGGTTTTTATGGGCAAAGAAAGATCGGGAATGAATCGAAGGGAATTTTTAAAGCAAGGTACAGCTCTCGGTATAGGGGCCCTGATGGGCCCTTCACTTACTAAACTGGGCTGGGCTGCTTCAAAAGATCGAGTGACGATCCTTCACGGGATCGGTATCGATAGCCTGAATCTGTATGCTCACAGCGCCAGTCCGACCTATGGTATTTGGCAACACATGATGGAGCCCCTGATCGACATAGATTACAGCAAACCTGATTACATCGGGCACCTCGCCGAATCCTGGGAATTTCAGGGCAAAAAGTGGGTGTTTCATCTAAAAAAGGGCGTCCGTTTTCACAACGGCGACCTGTTTACTTCAAAAGACGTGATCTTTTCCATCAACCGGATGAAGAACGACAAGAGGAGCCTCCAGAGTTCCCCTGTTAAAGACGTCGTGGAGATGCAGCCCCTAGATGACCATACCGTGGCTATCATTACTGAGAAGCCCAACGCTGTTTTTCTTGACCGGATTTATAACCGTTACATGATGAGCAAGACCGCGGCAGATAAGTACGGAGATCAGGTGGATCAATATGCCATAGGGACCGGACCCTACAGGTTTATGAGCTGGCAGCGGGACGGGAACTTGGTCATGACCCGTAACGAGGACTACTGGGGGCCGAAGCCAGACATTAAGGAGGTCGTCTACAGAAAGGTGGGAGAGGAGGCTGGACGCGTGGCAGGTCTCATCGCGGGGCAGGGTGATGTCATCAACAATGTTCCAATCGAAGAGATTCCGCGCCTAGAGCGCCATCCGAAAGTGCGCATCGAGAAGGTAGAGGGGCAAAGGATGTATTTTCTTGCGATGAATGTCACCTTCAAGCCTTTTGACAATAAGCTCGTGCGTCAGGCTGTTAACTATTCGATTGACCCACAGGCGGTCGTAAAGAATATCTATGAGGGTAATGGCTTTGTCATGAACGGGCCCATGAGTTCCAATGTAATTGGCTATGACTCCAAGATAAAGCGCTATCCCTTTGATCCCAAGAAGGCTAGGGAGCTCCTGGCCAAGGCGGGTTATCCCAACGGCGTCGAGGTTAAGCTCTATTTCGCCCCCGACCGCTATCCCAAAGCCAGGGAGGTATGCCAGGTCCTTGCTAATCAACTGGCAAAAGGCGGCATCAAGGCTGACCTTGTCTCGCAGGAGTTTGTGGTCTTTTGGGGAAATTCCGGCGTCAATGGTGGAAGGCTTCCGTTCTACTATGTTGGGAGGCCAGCTATCGATGCCGATACGGTCTACGACCAATATTTTCGCTCAGGCGTTACCAAACGCGTGAACTACAAAAATCCTGATGTTGACCGGCTGATTGACGAGGAGCAGAGGACAGGAGATCAAAAGAAGCGCATTGCCCTGCTCCAGGAGATAGGTAGGATCCTGATGGACGATGTGCCTTTTGCCCCGTTATATACCCTGGCCGAGGTTTATGGCGTGGCACGGAACATTAGCTGGAAGGCGCGGCCGGATGAGAAGATTCTTGTTGCTGATATGAAGATCAGGGCATAGGCGCTGCACCTGTTCAGTTTCGGGTTGGGACCACGTACGAGGTAAACTTTGTCGACATCGAGGGGGTTCTTATGCATGGAAAAAAGTCGGGCATGAACCGGAGGGAATTCTTAAAGCAGAGCGCGACGCTAGGTTTAGGAGTGCTAGCATTGCCACGATTTAGCTTCGCCGCATCGAAAGATCGGGTCACTATTCTGAACTCAAGTGTGACTGACACATTGAATCCGTACAACCATAGTTCGAGTCCGATTTACGGGACGTGGAAGCACATTATGGAGCCCCTGGTGGAAGTAGACTACAGCCGCAAGGAATATCTTGGCGTGTTAGCCGAGTCCTGGGAGTTTCAGGGGAAAAGATGGGTTTTTCGTCTTAGGAAAGGAATCCGATTTCACAATGGCGCTCCGTTCACCTCGAAAGATGTGATTTTTTCCATTGACCGGATTAGGACCGACAAAAACAGCCTGCAAAGAGAGAACTTCAAGGATGTCGCGGAGATGCAGGCTGCGGATGACCATACCGTCATTATCGTTACCAAACAGCCAACCGGAGTGTTTCTCGATCGTGTCCGCAATCGCGTCATGATAAGCAAGGCGGCAGCGGATAAGTACGGCGACCAAATGGACCAGCATGCCATAGGTACCGGCCCCTATAAATTCGTCAGTTTTCAGCGGGGCGGAAATTTCGTCATGACCCGGAACGACGACTACTGGGGCCCGAAGGCGGAGATCAAAGAGGTCGTCGTTAGAAAAGTCACCGAAGAGGCTGCGCGGATTGCAGGCCTAGAGGCGGGTCAGGCCGACGTCATTAACAATGTTCCCGTTCACGATGTTCCGCGCTTAGAGCGGAACCCCAGACTGAGAGTTGAGAAGGTAGAAGGGCTGAGGATGTTCTTTCTGGCTCTCAATCCTGCTTTCAAACCTTTTGACAACAAGCTTGTGCGCCAGGCGGTGAACTATTCGGTGGATGCCCAGGCCATTACTAAAAATATCTTCGACGGAAATGGTTTTGTTATAAACGGCCCGCTCGGCCCTCACGTGATCGGTTACGACCCGAGTTTGAAGCGCTACCCTTATGATCCAAAGAAGGCGCGGGAGCTCCTTGCAAAGGCTGGATACCCCAGTGGGGTCGACGTCAAGCTTTATTACTCGGCCGGACGTTACCCTCAGGATCGGGAGGTCTGCCAGGTCATTGCCGCTCAGATGGAGAAAGGCGGATTCAAAGTGGATCTCATCTCGCAGGAGTGGGCGATCTTCTGGGGGACTTCAGGTGTGAACGGTGGGAAGCTTCCCTTCTATTATATCGGTAGGGGTTCTCTCATTGACGCCGATACGCTCTATGACCAGTACTTCAGGACAGGGACGACGAAGCGGCTTAGCTACAGCCATCCGGAGTTTGACAAGCTGATCGAGGAAGAACAAAAAACCGGCGACCACAAAAAACGGGTCGCGCTTCTCCAGCAGGCGGGTCGCATTCTGATGGAGGATGTGCCTTTTGTTCCGTTGTATAACCTCGCCGATCTTTACGGCGTGGCGAGAAACGTTGTGTGGAAGGCGCGCCCGGATGAGGAGATTTTGGCCTGGGAAATGAAGATTAAAACTTAGGCTTTGAGCATTCAGTCAGCCACGAAGTTAGCCTGTCTCATTGCTGTTAAAGGAGGTTTGCCATGGTTAAGGTATTGGGTATGCGCTCGTGGAATTTTCATGCGGACAACCTGGATGAAATGACAAAGTTCTACCGAGACGTGCTCGGCGCAGAGCTGCGCGCCACACAGACCATCGGCGGCGTTAAGGTCGCGCGTCTAAGGCTCGGCGGGACCGGAGTAGGACTTTTCGACGCCTCCAAGGAGCGCTTCGAAGGCGTTCCGCACCATACCTTTGACATCCAGGGCCCAAGTGACCCAGAACAGTTGGTGAAGGAACTTGAGACCAAAGGGGCCAAGGTGGATGGCATCCGCCGCCATGGGGATGGGCCTGGCTACTCGGTCTACGTTGTCGATCCCAGCGGCAACCGCATCGAACTCTCCTCTTCCGGTTAAGATTCCGCAGCGCTTCAACTCATGAAAGGGCTAAGTGAGAAGGCGGCAGGCACCAGTCTCTTATCAATCAGCTTCTACGCGAGGAACCATGAAGACCATTGATGTCGTTGATGCCGATTCGCATGTTATGGAGGTCGCGGAGACCTGGGATTACCTGGACGAAGAGTTCCGGGATCGCCGGCCAATAGTGGTGCAGGCGAAGGGTTTGCCTACGATGTCCCATATGGATTCCTTTTGGTTGATCGATGGGCAGATCCATCCGCGCCTATGGGGCCGGGGGACCACCGTTAGCGGGACGCCGCTTGAGATGACTTTTGCTCGAAGCAAGCCTTTCAGTGTGGGTAGTCAAGGGCTGGCGGACATCGACGCTCGGCTGCGGGACATGGATGCCTTCGGGATTCAGATCCAGGTGCTTTTTAGTTCTATCCTGTTTCACCGCCTCACCGAGGACCCTCGGTTCGAGGCAGCCCTGATGCGGAGCTACAATACTTGGATAGCCGGCCGCTGTGCTGAGTGCCCCGAGCGCCTTAAGTGGGCTGCGGTGATCCCATTGCGCGATATGGAGGCGTGCGTCGCCGAGGTCCGGCGGGCGCGCGAACTAGGGGCGGTGGGCTTGATGATCGGAGGGACGGCTGGAGACAAGCTGCTTCACCACCGCGACCTGTATCCCTTCTTTGCGGCCGCCTGCGATGTGGATCTGCCCGTCTGCGTGCATTGTGGCTGGAGCTGTCCGGGCCTAACACAGACTTGCGAAGATCCTTATGCGGCATTGCTTTTGAGCTTCACCTTGCCGGTGCTCATGGCCTTCTTTAGCGTGACAGCAGGCGGGGTCTTGGATCGGTTTGCCAGCCTTCGGGTCGCCTTTCTGGAGGCCGGATCAGAGTGGATTCCCTACATGGCGGGCCGGATGGACCATTACCACCCAGTCATCCGCACAGTGGGTTGGGGCCCACGTTCTAATAAACGGCCAAGCGAGTACCTGTCCGAGGGGCGGCTCTACGTGACTTGTGAGGCGGAGGAACCGCTCTTGTCACAGGTGCTTGAACTCGTAGGCGAAGATCACGTGATGATCGAGGGGGATATGCCTCACGCGGAGGCCCGGGACACTGGCATAGAAGAGCTGCGGAAACGGGCAGACATCACGGAGACGGCGAAACAGAAAATTCTACGGGATAATGCCATCGCTTTTTACCAGCTCTCATGAACCGTCCAAGGAGGAAGAGGCGATGACAACTATTGGACGTGATTCCAATGAAACGGGCGTCAACTTCGCATCCCGCGAGGTCGCCGAACGGTGGAGCCAAAGGCAAGCTCACCGTGACAAGGTCTATGGGCCAGCGACAGAAATGATGCTTGACCTGGCCGACCTTCGGACCGGTAACCGGGTACTCGACGTGGCTGCCGGCACCGGAGACCAAACGCTTTTGGCGGCTCGGCGCGTGGGTCCGAACGGCTACGTTTTGGCCACAGATCTTTCTGCCAGCATGCTGAATATCGCCGCCGACGTGGCGCGAAAGGCGGGCCTCACGAACATCGAAACGCGCGTCATGGACGCCCAGAGCCTCGACTTCGACGCGGACTCATTCGACGCGGTTATATGCCGGTTGGGCCTAATGTTGTTTTCCAATCCATCGAAGGCGCTGAGAGAGACGCACCGGGTGCTGAAGCGAGGAGGAAAGGTTGCTGGGCTTGTGTTCTCGACGGCGGAAAAGAACGCGTACCAAGGAATTCCCTTGGCGGTCGTTCGCCGCTTGGGAAGCATGCCGCCGCCGCTTTTCGCGCTCGGGGAACCAAGTATGCTTGAAGACGCCTTCAGGGCGGCTGGCTTCCCCGGTGTCGCCGTGCATGCGGTCAGTGTCCAACGTCGTTTCCCGTCCAGCGCGGAGGTCATCCGAAGCTTGAAGGACGCCGTCTTTCTTCGGGAGCCTATGGCCAAGCTGCGTGATGCCGAGCGTGAACAGGCCTGGGTGGAAATTGAGCAGCAACTGCGCCACTTTGAGACGCTGAACGGCTTCGAAGCTCCCGGCGAGGTGCTTATTGGGGTTGCGACCAAGTAGACGATTTATCGGCTCCAGCAAGCGTCGGAGTTCATACGCGTTGCAGAAGGGCTCAAACAGACAGCCTTAACCTGCGCGGAAGCAGAATGGCGATTTCGAGACCTGTGCGCTTCCCTATGTCCCCGGTGGGCGGTAATTGGCGCTCTTTTTTGCCGCTTGGTCCATCTCTTCGGGAGTGAGCAGAACCGTGGTCTTGACCTGGACCAAGCCAGCGGCATTGGCGGCCAGAGAAGCTGCGGCCATACTCACATTGTCCGGTAGATCCATAATCGCGAACGCGTCAGTCTCGCCCAAAGCGAAATAGAGGGCCTCAAGCTTGCCACCGGCTGATCTGATGAATTGCTCCACTGCTTCCCGTCGCTTGGTTCCACCCTCCTTGACGAGCCCCTTTGTGCCTTCCACGGTAAAAGAAACCTGAACAAGATACTTCGGCATACGAACCCCCCCCCTTTTGGCTGGAATTTGTCTGCTTCTACATCTCCGACAAAGTCCAAGTCAAGGG
>JBOHVJ010000139.1:0-11675 GCA_050735075.1 Binatia bacterium | reverse complement strand
ATTTTAGCCCTAGCGTTAATACTGACCGGATTGGCGCCAGTGGAAATCGTCCTGGGTGGATTTGCCAGCACCACATGGTTCATGACCCTGGGTGTATTGGGGTTAGGAGCGGCCATCACCAGCTCTGGCCTCTTTTACCGCCTCTCCCTACAGTTGGTCAGATTTTTTCCTTTGACTTATTATTGGCAAATTCTCGCCCTGGGGTTTATGGGGGTCGTGATTATGGCGCTTATCCCACAACAAAGCGCCCGCACGACCATTATCAGTCAAATGCTCTTAAATCTCTCTGAGAGCCTTGGTTACAAAAACCGCTCCAGGGCCTCGACCGGCCTCTTTGCCGCAAGCTTTTTGGGTCTGGGGCAGCTTGGCTTTTTGTTTTTAACCGGCTCCACTACGAGTCTCATAGCCTGGGGACTTCTTCCCGCTGATGTCCGCGTCCAATTTACCTGGGGCTACTGGTTTCTTGCCGCTTTACCCCCCACCTTGGTGGTTGTTGCGCTAATCTTGTTAAGCGCCATCTTTCTCTATCGGCCCGAGACACAGTCTCGGCTCTCCTACAGAATGGTGCAAAACCAACTCGAGATTCTGGGACGTCTATCCTCCAAGGAATGGATCACGCTCGGAGTGCTTTGCTTCACAGTGGGGGGCTGGCTCACCTTTGCCCATCACGGCATCGACGGTGCCTGGATTTCTCTGATCGGGCTTTGTGTTCTGATCAATACGGGAGCTTTAGGCTGGGGGATGCTGAAGAAAGGAATCGATTGGGAGTTGCTTCTCTACATGGGGGCTACCTTAGGTATCCCTTCCCTTCTCACCAGGGCAAGAGTTGACGAATGGCTGGTTGGTTTTATTTCACCGCTGATTCTTCCCTTTGTGGATCGCCCCGCTCTCTTATTCATCATCATCATCCTTATCGCCTACGCGCTCAAATTGGTTTTTACAAGCTTCCTTACTGTTGTTACGCTCACGGTCGCCTTAGTCCCGATGTCCGTCGACTTGGGCATAAGCCCTTGGATCTTGGCGATGATCATCCTTGTAGGATCAGAAGTCTGGTTTTTCCCCTTCCAGGTGGACTGGCATACACTCTCCTACTCAACGACCGAGGGAAAGGGATTTACTTACCCTCTGATGTGCCGTATCAGTCCCTTTTACGCGCTCGCCTACCCATTGAGTCTCATCGCCGCAATTCCTTACTGGAGATACCTGGGATTGATGGGCTAGAGCATTACCGGGGGGTCTGATAGACTTTTTCCACGACGGCCTCGGTGAGATCCTTGGTCGGGCCATCAAAAAAGATCCGCCCCTCTCTGAGCCCAACAATGCGATCCGCATAGTCCCTGGTCAAGTCCAACGTATGGAGACTGACCAATGCCGTGATCCCATCTTCAAGGCAGATCCGCTTTAAGATATCTAAGATCAAGCGCGACAGTTTTGGATCCAAGTTGGAGACTGGTTCGTCGGCCAAGATGATGGCGGGGTTTTGCATCAACGTGCGGGCGATAGCCACCCTCTGTTGTTCACCCCCGCTAAGCTCATCGGCCCGTTTATAGGCATGATCCAGGAGCCCGACCCGTTTGAGATTCATCAAGGCGCGGCGCCTTTCTCCCTGAGGGTATAGCCTTAAGCAGCTCTTAAGACTGGGCTGGTAGGCCAATCCTCCTGAAATGACATTCTCAATCACTGAAAGGCGTTTCACTATATTAAACTGCTGAAAGATCATGCCTACCTTGCGGCGCAGAAGACGCAACTCGCGCCGATTCAACCGAAGGACATCAATCCACGAGCCGTTGACCCCAGACATAAAAGCGGCCCGAGGGATAAAAATCTGACCCGAGCTGGGCTCAACGAGGCGGTTGATGCATCGAAGCAGCGTCGATTTTCCCGCACCGCTTGGGCCGATCACCCCTAAGAACTCTCCTCTCTCTACCTTGAGTTCGATACCCCTTAGAACGTGAGTCGAATCGCCGAAGGACTTATGGAGCCCCTTTACCTCCAGGATCGTCATGGCCTTTTCTTTTTAAGGGCCTCCTTGAGATTGATTCCGGCAATCCCGAAGGCCTCTCTTACGGAGTCATAATCCTTGTCAGTCGCCGAGACAAATCCATCGATCTGATAGAGGTCTCGCAACATTTTCTTTCCCGCAGGTTCCTGGCTGAGCTCTAGGAAGATGTCGCTGATCTTCTTGGCCAGTTCAGGATCCATATTGCCATTGATGACAAGGTTATCCGCAGGTATCGGCTCGGAATAGGCAATCGCGCGAATCTTTTTTTGCTCTTCAGGATCCTTCAAATACTGGATCCAGGCGGCATCCTTGCCATCCGGAAAGTTAGCAAAGGTCGCTCCAGCATCGACTTTGCGGTTAAGCACCGCCAAGACCGTGGCATCATGGCCACCCGAGTAAATGACGTTCTTAAAATCTTTGGCCGGGTCGATACCATTTTGCTTAAACATCTTTTTTGGAAGAACGTGTCCTGTGGTTGAAAGAGGGTCCCCAAAGGCAAAGGTCTTGTTGCGCAGATCCCCAAGCGTCTTGATCCCGCCATCGGCGTGGGTGATGATCGCTGCATAGTAATAAGGGAGGCCTTTGCGATGGGATTTCAGGACCACATGGACATCGGCCTCACTTTTGGCCAGTACATAGGAGGCGGGACTGAGAAAGGCAATGTCGAGTTTATTGGCACGTAGCGCCTCGACCACGCCGGTGTAGTCCGTTGCCACAAAGGACTGGACCTCAATAGCAAGTTTTTTTTGCAAGATATCCACAATCGGTTGCGCGTTTTGGGCCACCTGCTGGACATTCTCAGAAGGGACAAAACCGACACGGAGGACTCTGGCCTGTTTCTCAGATCTACCACAGGCTAGAGACGCTAAAGGAAAGAGGAATAAGAAACTCAGCCACAGCCACTTCTTAACCACTGAACCATACATACTTGAACCCTGGTGCACGTGCAACCTTCAGGAGCTCAGAAGCTCTCCCTCGACCGCACGGATAAGGGGCCTCATCTTTGACCAGAGAAGAGTGATGGCGCTGTTCATTGTCGTTGTCTTAAGAGAAGAGAGAAATAGCCTTTCGGCTTCCAATACTTAAGGCCTAAATATTTCATATATGGGGGCTTTATTTTTCATTAAAAATAAGCTATATATCTAGTTTTATGTTGTTGAAAAGCCTTTTCCCAATTGTTTTTATCAGCCTCTTTTACGGCTGTAATGCCTTTCAAACTGCCCCATTACAAAACCTTGAGGGCTCTCCTCCAGAAGCGGTGGTCCAATTCTTCTACGCGAGCCAAGGAGGAAAGGCTGAAGGATACCTGATTCGTCCTAAAGGCGACGGGCCGTTCCCTTTGATGGTTCTGCTGCATGGCCATAGTTGGAAGCGAGAGGGGGCCACGAGGATCATCCCGGTGGCAGAAGAGTTCTCCACAGAACTCTGCTACGCCAGCCTAGCCATCTCTTTACCGGGGTATGGAATGACCGAGATACCAGGGGATAACGATAATAGGGAGATCATCCGAAGGGTGGTAGCGGACGGAATTTCGAAAGTGCGTGATCTCCACTGGGTGGATCGAAAGCGTGTGATGCTTTACGGTTTTTCCCGTGGCGCAGTGTTTGCTGCAACCTTGGCGGGTAAGCTGCAAAGCCTTCAAAGCGTCGTCCTTCATTCTGGAGCTTACGATATTGGGCGTCTTTACAAGGATACTCCGAGCCCATGGTTGCGGCGATCTATCAACCCCAACGGAGAGTCTAACCCTCACTTCTTCAGTATTCTCCCCGAGGTCTCAAACTGGACTGCGCCAACCCTCATTCTACACGGAGGGAATGACCAACTGGTACCTACGAACCAGGCCTACCTTCTACGCGACCGCCTTAAAGCCTTAGGGAAACCCCACCACCTTGTGCTTTTCCCCAGTGCAGGACATCGTCTGCCGCTCAATGGAGTCAGAGAAGAGGTCCTCTCTTTTCTAACTCAGCATGTCGGCTCCGCATGTGAGAGATAAGTAAGTGTCCATAGTTCGAGAACCAACGATCAGAGTAACCATGCTCCCTCGAGACACCAATGCCCGGGGAACCATCTTTGGGGGAGTGATCTTGAGTCACATAGACTTGGCAGGCGCAATCGCTGCCCATCGGCATGCCTCGAGGAATTTTGTTACCAAGGCCATGCACGAGGTTGAGTTTGTTGCTCCTGTGTATGTCGGTGATGTCGTGAGTTTTTACACTACGGTGATTCGGGAGGGCAGAACCTCTCTTACGATCCGAATTGAAGTTGAGGCTGAGCGATTTGCTGAGCGAGGGCGACAGGCCCGGGTCACTGAGGCAGAGGTTGTGTTTGTCTCTATAGACGAAAACGGAAAACCAACCCCTATAAGGTGAAGTAATCTCATCTGTTCTCATTATCGTCTAATGTTGAGGGAAATAGGGAATGGCTAGGGTTAGCAAGAAGAAAGAGTCCGTAATCATCCATGGTGGACAAATATGTCACAAGATTGTCAATTTGACAAGCCCGATGCCATTCTATCTAGTTGAAAAAAAAGGAGTTTTGTGGCTTTATAGCCTGGCCAGGTTTTTGCAATGTTTATAACCAATTCGTACAAACCTTAAAGGATTTGGAATTTTGGAAACTATGAGATTTTTCCACCGATCGACAGCAGCTCTACCCTCTCTTTCTCTTGGGGGCTGCTTTTTACTCTTTTTTGCGCTCTTTTCCCTTGTTTTACCATCCCAGCGGACTGGGCTGGCTGTTGCTTCTGATGCGAGTAATCCTAATGGTGGAAGGATAGGGTGCCCAAATTGTAATAATGAAGGCTCAGAGATCTCTCAGTTGTTGCAAAAGGCAGATGCCCTTTACGCGACCTTCAAAGCTAAGGAGGCCCTCAGAGAGCTTTTAAAGGTTCTCCAAATGGATCCTCAGAACCACGAGGCGCTTGCGAAACTATCCCGGATCCATATCGATTTGGGCGACATGGTCCCGGAGTCGGGAGCTGATTGGCAAGAGAGAAGGCTTAAACAATACCTCACCGCCGAAGAGTTCGCCCGCAAGGCCGTTAAAGCCGATCCCAAGGGGACCTGGGGTCATTTCTATGTGGCGGCTTCCCTGGGAAAGGTTGCGTTGCAGTCCCCTATCACCAAACAGATCGACCTTTCTCAAGAGATTCAAGAAAACGCAGAAAAGGCGATCACCCTGGACCCACAGAACGGTTATGCCTATCATATCTATGGGGTGTGGCACAGGAAGATGGCAGAGATCGGACAAATGAGTCGCACCTTTGCTTCTCTAGTGCTATGGCGCTCGATCCCTGAGGGGAGTATGGAGAAATCGGTGGAATATTTAAAGAGGGCGATCTCACTGAATCCTAAAGTTATCTCACATCATTTGGAGTTGGCGAGAACTTACGTGGCCATGGGTCAGTGGCAGCTCGCCCGTAGCTCCCTTAAATCCGTTCAGGAGCTTCCTATCCAGTTTTCAGACGATCCCATTCATAAAAAGAAGGCTCAAGAGCTTCTCCAAGAGATCAAGGACCGTTAGGAGACAGAGTTTTTCTACACCCTGTCACCTCTCTACCCCGATTAAATTCCCTTCCGTTTCTGCCCAGCCCTATATTTGACCAACAATGCCACTGTGAACAACACTGCTGTTGAATCGAGACTACTGGGATCACAACGATTCTAAAGCGAGGGTTAAATATAGGTAAGCCATCCCTTATACTTCTTATCTTTCCCTTTGATGACGTTAAAAAAGGTTTGCTGCAATTCCAAGGTAACCGGGCCCGGACAGCCTGGACCGATCTTGCGGTTGTCCACCTCACGGATCGGTGTTACCTCGGCGGCAGTGCCGGTAAAAAAAGCCTCATCCGCCGTGTACAGCTCGTCTCGGGTAAAGCGCTCTTCCTGGACCTCGTATTCTTTGTCACGCGCGATCGTCAGCACGGAGTCTCTCGTGATTCCAGGCAAGATGGAGGTGAGAGGTGTTGTTTTAACCCGTTGCTGTCGGATGATGAAAATATTTTCCCCACTGGCCTCTGCCACATATCCCTCGGTATCCAGCATGATCGCCTCATCGTACCCGGCCTTTTTGACCTCATTTTTGGCTAAAACGGAGTTAATATAATTCCCCGAAACTTTGCTCTTAGTCATCATCACGTTAACATGATGGCGCGTGTAGGACGAAACCTTTGCTCGAATACCGTTCTTAATTCCTTCCTCTCCTAAGTAGGCCCCCCAAGGCCAGGCAGCAATCGCGACGTGAATGGGATTGTCGGGCGCATAGAGACCCATCTCCCCCGATCCCACAAAGGCTAGGGGCCGGATATAGCACTCTTTGAGTCCGTTGACGCGGATAATGTCCAGGGTCGCCAGCTTTATCTGCTCTACGGTGTAGGGAAGGGGAAAACCCAAGATATGGCCTGAATCAAAAAATCTCCGGATGTGCTCATCCAGACGAAAGACGGCAGAGCGGCCATCCTCCAGAGCGTAGCAGCGGATGCCCTCAAAGTATCCTGTACCGTAATGGAGGCCATGAGTTAAAACATGAACCTTAGCCTCCTCCCAACGGACCATCTCACCGTCCAGCCAAATTTTCTTGTTCTTGAATGACATTGCGGTTCCCCGTTCTTAAATTTCTGTTCCTCTATTTCTATTGTATTTCCCTCTTTAGCCCCATCAAGAGTTACATACGACCCTTATTCCTAAAGATAAATAAAAAAAGGCCACCACGTTATACGTGGTGGCCCGAAAAAGATTATCCTCCTGCCCTGCCTATAACCCCTTCTTCAAGGTGGGTGCGGGTTTGAATCCCACCGTCCGGCTCGCCCTAATAGTAATCTCAGCTCCTGTTTGAGGATTTCTCCCCTTTCTAGCCTTGCGCGAGCGCACGGTAAAGGTACCAAATGCCGGCACCTGAAACCGCTTGTCTTTCTTGATCGCTCGGCAGAGACTGTCAAAGGTCGCATCCACAGCATCCCCGGCTACCCTTTTGCTGAGCTTTGCTGCTCTGGCCACCGCAATGATAAGTTCACCCTTGGTCATGGTTTTTCACCTCCCTCCGTATTGTGAATTATTTTGGTATCCCTGTCCGATGGAAGCCAGCTTCTCTTCCCTTGATTCCAAGCCGGGGGCCATATTTCCGAATTTCGAAAGAAATGTCAACAAAAAAATAACTAAAACGGAAAAACCACCACATGCGTCGGACGGACAAGCACCCTTACCCTGGTCCCCGCTGGCAGGACTCGGTCTGACGACTGACTGCTGCGAAGGCGAACACCCGAAGGCAAAGTGAGAGCATAACGATTTTCCGAGCCACGAAATTTTCTCCCTGCAACGATACCTTTGCCATCCTCGCTTGGTTCGAAGTCGACATCGTCAGGCCGTATCATCAACTCGATCTTCGTGCCCTTTGGGAGGCCTGATCCATCATGAAATGTCCCCACTTCAGTAACGATCCCCTCCTGGACCTCCCCGGGCAAGAAATCGGCCTCACCCACAAAATCGGCCACAAATCGGGTCGCCGGGGTGTGGTAAAGGACCTCCGGCGTATCAAGCTGTTCCAGTGATCCATTATTCAGAACCCCTACCCGGTCCGCCACGTGAAAGGCCTCCTCCTGGTCATGGGTGACGAGAATGGCACTCATGCCTGACTGCCGCAGGATTTTCTCCACTTCCCGGCGCATCTCAGCCTTCATGTCGGTATCCAGACTACTAAAAGGCTCGTCGAGAAGGATCACCAAGGGGCCAGGGGCCAGGGCCCTTGCCAGGGCGACTCTCTGCTGCTGACCGCCGGACAGTTCATGCGGATAACGCTGGGCCATTCTGTCCATCTCCACCATCTCCAGAACTTCCATGGCCTTCATCTCCTTTTCTTTATGCCCCCTCCCCCGAAGACCGAAGGTCACATTCTCCAACAAGGTCAAATGAGGGAAGAGGGCATAGTCCTGGAAGACCATGCCAATCTGCCTTGTCTCCGGCGGTACCCAATAACCGTTCCCGGCCATGGGCACACCGTTCAAAAGAATCGTTCCCTCATCCGGGACTTCGAAACCGGCAATCAGGCGTAGCGTTGTTGTCTTGCCGCAACCGCTAGGCCCCAAAAGTGCCAAGATCTCTCCCCTTTGTAACGTGAGACTAAGCCGGGAGATGGCAGGAGGAAACCCGGGAGCGTACTGCTTGCTCACTTCCTCAAGGACAACCAGGCTTAGGTTATCCATAGCGTTCTCAGCCTTTCATGGAGCAGACCATAGCGAATCCCCTGATCGCTCACCATGATCTGCTCTACATGGAAACGGGCCATAATCCTATCGATCAAGACAGCCCCCGCAAGAATAACATCGGCCCTCTTTGGTGCCAACCCGGGAATCTCTCTCCGCTCGGCGATCGTCTTGCCTTTGAAGAGATGGACCTGCCGCTGCACCTCGGCTCGACTAAGACGACACCCATGAACCTCACTATGGGAATACGCGCTTAGCCGCTTTTCTATTGCAGCCAAGGTAGTAAAGGTCCCCGCGATGCCGACCATCGTAGGAAAACGCCTTTCGGTCCCCCAGTCGACGAGCAATCTCTCCAACTGGCGATCGATCTCCGAAATCATCCGGGCAACGTCTTCCTCCAGGACGGGATCGGAAGTAAGGAATCGCTCCGTAAGCCTCACGGAACCGATGTCGATACTCGCCCAACGGTGCAACCCGCCCCCCTTGGCCCAGATCATCTCGGTACTCCCTCCTCCCACATCGACCACCAGCACCTCTTGTCCTTCGAGGGCAAGTCCTTCCCGAACCGCTAGATAGGAATACGATGCTTCCTCTTCACCTGATAGGATGCGAAGATCCAGACCCAGTCTCTGTTTGAGACGGGCTATAAATTCCGCTGTATTTCGGGCGTCCCTCAGGGCGCTTGTCCCCACAGCCGTAATTTCATCAACGCCTACATTCTTACACCTTTCAAGATAGTCTCGCAGCACCCCAAGGCTACGTTCTGCTCCATCCGACCCTATCCGTCGGGTACGATCCACCCCCTCTCCAATTCGAGTGATCTCTGCCCGATCCTCCAGAACCTGGAAGCGCCCATTTTTATCTAGCTCTGCTATGAGAAGGAGGATGGTGTTTGTCCCGATATCGATGGCGGCGATTCGTTTCTTGTCAGCCCTTCCCTGAAGCGGCTTCACCGTTTTACTGAGAGACCTGGACCTTATAGTTGCACTCTTTCTTGTGGCAGCGACGAATCCGTCCGGCCCGCTTCGTCACCTTCTCAAGCAGAATGGGCTCCCCGCATTGGGGACAGACCTCTGACACCGGACGATCCCATGTTGCAAAGTGACACTCAGGATAGCGATTGCAGCCGAAGAATAGCTTGCCGCGGCGGGATTTCTTCTCCAGGAGATTGCCTTCCCCACAATCGGGGCAAAGGATCCCTAGGTCCACGGGCTTCTCAAGAGGCTGAATGTTTTTACATTCCGGATAGCCGCTACAGCCCAGGAACCGACCATATTTCCCCCAACGGATCTTCATGGGCCTGCCACACTCGGCACAGCTCTCATCGACCTTGACCTCCTCAGCTACCTGCACATCACCGTTTGTGCCTCGAGTAAAATTCTTCGTATTTTTACATTCAGGATAGCGCGGGCAGGCAAGAAACTCCCCGTTCCGTCCCCACTTCACCACCATCATAGACCCACACTTCTCACAAGGAATGTCCGTGGGGGTTTCCTGTCTTTTCACATCCCTCATCTCCGCTTCAGCACGCTTCAGATCCCGGGAGAACGAAGCATAGAAGCGCTTCATAGCCTTAAGCCAATCTTCCTTTCCCTCCTCGATTTTATCCAAAATCTTCTCCATACCAGCAGTAAACTTCACGTTAAGGATGTCAGGAAAGCTATCCACCAACAGATCAGTGACCAGCAATCCCAGCTCCGTCGGTGCCAATGATTTCCTGTCGTCCAAGTTCACGTACTTCCTGTCCAGAATGTTGGAAAGGATACCCGCATAGGTCGATGGCCGACCTATGCCCCCTTCGTCCAGCTCTTTGATCAGAGTGGCCTGAGTGAAGCGCGGCGGTGGTTGGGTGAAATGCTGATGGGGGTCGAGGGAAAGGAGCGTAAGCCGGTCACCTGCTTTTAAGTCCGGCAGCATGCTCTCATCCTCACGCTCCTCCTCATCCTTTTCATCCTTATCAGCTTTCTCATCTTTCCCTTCGATGTAAACCGTCATAAAACCATCGAACTTGAGCTGCTGCCCCGTAGCCCGAAAGACCGCCTCACCCACAGGGATTTCAAATACCGTCTGATCAAACAAGGCTGGAACCATTTGGCTTGCAACAAAGCGGTCCCAAATCAACGAGTAGAGCGTGAAGACATCGCGGCGTAGATACCTTCGCACCCTTTCAGGAGTATACTCCATGGAGGTGGGCCGGATCGCCTCGTGAGCATCTTGGGCCCCTCTCTTTGAACGATACATTACGGGTTTCTCGGGGAGATATTTCTGACCGTAGCGACCGGTTATATACTTTCGCGCAGCGCCTAGGGCATCCGCAGCGATACGGGTCGAATCGGTGCGCATGTAGGTAATGAGCCCAACGGACCCATCAGGACCCAATTCTACCCCTTCGTAGAGGTACTGAGCGATCTGCATAGTCCGTTTTGGCTGAAAGCCCAGTTTCCTTGCCGCCTCCTGCTGGAGCTTGCTGGTCACAAAGGGCGGAGTTGGGAAGCGACGCCGCTCTTTCTTTTCCACCTCCCCGACAGTCCATGAAGCACCTTCTAGGGATTTCATGATCTGCCGGACCAGCGACTCATTATCTAGCCGAAAATTCTTGTTGTCGACCTTCTCTCCCTGCCACTGGACCAAACGGGCTTCAAAGGAAGGCTTAACCTGACCTTCCAAAAGGGCGATGAGGGACCAATACTCCTGTGGAACAAAGGCGCGAATTTCCTTTTCTCGCTCACAGACCAATCGCACAGCCACCGATTGTACACGTCCAGCGCTCAGTCCTCGCCTCACCTTATTCCAAAGAATAGGGCTAATCTGGTAGCCTACCAATCGATCCAAGATTCTACGGGCAACCTGGGCATCGAACTTGTTCCGGTCTAACCGATGCGGGTGGGCAATCGCCTCCTGAACAGCTCTCCGGGTTATCTCGTTGATAAGCACGCGGTGGATTTGATGGTGGTCTTCACCAATCTGATCCGCGATATGCCAAGCGATGGCCTCACCTTCGCGATCGGGATCTGAAGCGAGATAAATATTCTCCTTGCCCTTCGCCGCCCGTCGGAGCTCTTCGATAACCCTCTTTTTGCCTTGGATCACATGAAAGTCCGGAGTAAAACCCTTCTTAATGTTCACCCCTAACTTGCTCTTCGGCAGATCCACGATATGGCCGATAGAAGCCCTGACCTGAAAATCCCGCCCCAGATATTTCTCCAACGTCCTGGCCTTGGCCGGAGATTCAACGACAACTAGATTTTTTGCTGCCATAGATTCAATTTCAGATTGCAGATTTCAAATTTGAGATCTGAGATTTGAAGTTTAAGATTCAAGTGATTACCTTAAATCTCTTCCCTGGTAACTGTTTCAAGAGCCCCTGGATCTCCAGCTCTAAAAGGATCTCCGAGACCTTGGCCGAAGAGAGTCCGCTCGTCTGTATCACCTCATCGATCTGGAGAGGGCGTGCCAAAACCAGCTCGAATATTCTCC
>JBOHVJ010000138.1:0-13227 GCA_050735075.1 Binatia bacterium | reverse complement strand
GGCCAAGGAAGGAAGTTGCTTGGCACGGCAATAGTCTATGCACATCGTTCTGGTTCACCCTGAGATTCCTCCCAACACAGGGAGTATCGCCCGCCTCTGCGCCGCAACCAACACGACCCTCCATCTTGTTGCCCCGCTAGGCTTTAAGATCGACGACAAACATTTGAAGCGGGCCGGCTTAGATTATTGGAAATATGTCGATCTCCGGCTGCATGACTCCTGGGAGGACTTCTTGCTGCAAGATGAGAAGAAACGACTCCTCTACTTTTCCAAGAGGGCAATCCAGTCCTACACGAAAGCGTGCTACCGGGAAGCAGATTTTCTCGTCTTCGGCCCGGAGACTCGCGGCCTGCCTCAAGAACTCCTCGACGCACACCAAGAACAGGCCTTCCGTATTCCCATGATGGGTCAAGGAGTCCGCAGTCTCAACCTCTCTAATGCGGTTTCCATAGTGCTCTATGAAGCCTTGAGGCAGTTAGGGAAGGTATAGGGGGGCTTGACGTCATCGCAGATTATGATTATCTAACAGCAAGCAAATCTAACACTTGGAGGGGAATTTTCATGAACACCGGATTCTTAAATGCCGGCCGCTTGTTTGTATGTATCTGTGTCCCGTCCTTTTTCATCTTCTCCGGCTTCACGGCCCCTCCCCTATTCGCCGCTGAAAAGGCTGAAAGTAAGGACTCCCCGGAAACCAAAGATTCCTTCAACCTCATTCTTCCCTATACCGACGTGACGGTCGGCCAGGGACAAGATGTCACGATGGATACGGAGGTCGTAAACCGCACTAAGAATCCTGTCCATATCGGCCTCTCGCTGGAAGGAGTTCCTCAAGGATGGGAGGTTGGCTTCAATTCCCGATATCCAAGCTATCCCGTGCGCTCTGTCATGGTCCAGGGGGAAAAATCCACCACGATCGAGTTCAAAGCCAAGATCCCTGAAAAGGCCAAGCCGGGAAGCTACGAAATCAAGGTTTCTGCCAAGGACGAAATTGGCAAAACCAGCCATGTTGGCAGAATCAGTTTCCAGGTAACATCCAAGAAGGTTGAGACCGGAGGTCTCAAGCTTACAAGTCAATATCCGGTTTTGACCACTCCTACGGGACAAACCCTCAAATTTAGCGTTGACCTCAAAAACGAAACCAACAAGCCTCTTACCGCTTCTTTGGTCGCGCAGGCGCCGACTGGATGGACGGTGCGCTTTAAGCCCCAGTTTGGTGACACACAGATATCCTCCATCGCCCTTAAGGAGAACGCCACGGAGACATTGAGTGTTGAGATCGATTCTCCTGTTCGGGCGGAGGCGAGTGAATATCCGCTAACGGTCCGGGCACGTGCCGGCGCCTTCGAAGCCTCAACCAGCTTGAAGGTAACGCTCAGGGGCACCACCGATCTTAAGATCGGCACTACCAGCGGCACGCTTAACTCGGCGATTACCGCCGGGACCAAAACACCTGTTGCCTTCCTCGTAGGAAACGCGGGAACCGCGCCCATTCGCAACCTCTCCTTCATCACAAAAAAACCGGACAAATGGACGATCGACTTCAAGCCAGATAAATTAGACGCTCTCAAGCCGGGAGATGTGCGTGAAGTGAATATGGAAATCCTAGCCCCCCCGCGCGCCATCGCAGGCGATTATCTCATCTCCCTTTCCACCAACAGTCCGGACACAACCAAATCGGTAGAATTCAGAGTAACGGTTTCGACGCCTACCTTTTGGGGTTGGATCGGCGCCCTGATCGTCGCTGCAGTGGTTATTGGATTGGCCGTAGTTTTTGTCCGCTTGGGACGCCGATGAGCGCTGTCATTGAAACCGCTCGACTGACCAAGCGCTACCGGGACCTGGTTGCAGTCAACGAACTGAACCTCAAGGTCGAGGAGGGAGAAACTTTCGGTTTTCTCGGACCCAACGGCGCGGGCAAAACCACAACCATCCTAATGCTCCTCGGCCTCAGCGAACCAACAAACGGGCATGCCTTTGTCTGCGGCTTTGATCCTACACGACAGCCTTTGGAGGTAAAGAAACGGGTCGGGTACCTGCCGGAAAATCCCGGCTTCTATGAGGATCTTACTGCGCGGGAAAATCTCTTTTACATCGCCCGCTTGAATCGCGTTCCTCGGACGGATGCCAACGGTAGAATCACGCGGCTGCTGGAGCAGGTCGGCCTTGCCGATGATGGGGACCGCCCGGTGAGTGAGTTCTCGCGCGGCATGAAACAAAGGCTTGGGATTGCGGAGGTTCTGGTTAAGGACCCAAAAGTCGTCATCATGGACGAGCCCACATTGGGCATTGACCCCGATGGGGTAACCCGAATCCTCGAGCTGATAACGGGACTAAATCGCGAGCATGGGATAACTATCATGCTCTCCTCCCACTTGCTCCATCAGGTGCAGCAGATCTGTCACCGAATCGGTATCATCGTCAAGGGAAGGATGATCGTTCAGGGTGACCTTGACAAGCTCGGAAGCGCAATCTTAAAGGAGCGGCAGTGGAATTTCCTGCTCGAGGTCGGTGGAAAGGTAGACGGCCTCGACACAGAGCTGCGCTCTATCTCCGGCATAGCAGAAGTTGAACCGCGCGGCGGCGGCTGGTTCCTGCGCTGCACGGAGGATGTGCGACCAACAGTCGTCTCATTAGTATCCAGAAAAGGGCTTTCTCTCCTCCAGCTCCGCTCCGAGGACCCGACTTTAGAAGAAATTTACCTTAAATATTTCCGCGAGGCATAGACCATGGGTGTGGTTTTCTGGAAAGAGCTTGCAGATCATTTTAGCAGCCGGCGCTTCATGATCCTCCTTTCAATCATCGTGCTCACCGGCGTGTGGGCTATTTACGCTTCCGGCCAGTCGATACGCCAGGAGGCAGAGGGCATCCCTACGGAATTTGTTTTTCTTCTGCTGCTTACCTCGCAGAGCGGGGGCCTCTTATCGCTAGCGACCTTTATCGGACTTCTTGGTCCGTTAGTAGGAATTATGCTGGGCTTTGATGCGATCAGTGGCGAATACGCGCGCGGGACTCTAAGCCGGGTCCTATCCCAGCCTATCTATCGCGATAGTCTAATCAATGGAAAGTTTCTCGCCGGTCTCGCTACCGTGGCAATTCTCTGGGCCTCCATTCTCCTCCTTGTTATAGGGCTGGGGATTACGCTGGTGGGCTTCCCGCCCAATGCCGAAGAGCTCTGGCGGATGCTTATTTTTACGCTCGTGGGAATCTCCTACGTCGGCTTCTGGCTCGCCCTGGCACTGCTCTTTTCCCTGCTGTTCCAGCGGACAGTTACCGCCGCTTTAGGCTCCCTGGCGCTTTGGCTCTTCCTTGCCATCTTCGCCCCGTTGATCGCTCAGATCGTGGCGGGCCTGATCGTGCCCAACCCGTCCACAGCAGAAGAACTGACCCGTCAGGCGGATATCGCGTCCATGATCAGCCGGATATCTCCCAGCACCCTCTTTGGGGAAAGCGTACACATTCTGCTTAACCCCACAGCGCGTGTCCTGGGAATCGCCCTTGTGGAGCAAACCCAAGGAATCCTGCTCACGCCTCTGGCTCTGGGCCAAAGCCTCCTTCTCATCTTGCCCCAGGTCACAACTCTCTTCGCCCTGGTCGCCGTCTGCTTCGGCATCTCCTACGTCAAGTTCATGCGCAGCGAGATCCGCGCGTAAGCAACAAAACTTCTCTTCACCTCTTTAGCATCCTCGCAAACCTCCAGCTCTACAACAAAGATTTATATCTTGACTATTTACATAGAGATAGTTTATATATAGAAAAACTTCTCCTTCTTTAAATTTTAGAGACCATCAGTTGGAGGATAAAAATGGCTTATCGTGATCTTCGTCATTATCTAGGTACACTTGAAGAAAAAGGGAAACTTAGGAGGGTTATCAAAGAGGTCGATAAAGACTGGGAAATAGCCGCACTATGCCGGCAGCTCTTTTACAAGTTCTCTGATGAGCAGAGGCCCGCGGTGATATTCGAAAACGTGAAGGGATTTAAGATTCCGGTTGTAGCCGGGGCGCTGGGTGTCTCGAGGGAGATCTACGCCATCGGTCTCGAGACGGATTCGGTTGAGGGAATAAACCGAAAATGGGACCAGGCCCTGGAGAAACCCATTCCCCCACGAATCGTCAAGGATGGACCCTGTAAGGAGAACATTCAGACAGGCGCAGAGGTGGATATTCTCAAACTACCCGTACCAACATGGACTGTGGGAGAGGATCCAGCGCCATTTTTCACCTCACCTTATGTGATCACTAAAGATCCGGAAACAGGTGTGCGCAACGTGGGAACTTACCGAATGCAAGTAAAAGGGCCGAACAAGACCGGATTTTCCATGGGAAGGGCCCAGGATGCGGCCTTGCATGTGAGGAAGAACGATGAGCGTAATCAGCCTACACCTGTAGCTGTCGTTGTCGGGACAGACCCATCCATCGGTTTCGTCTCAGTCTCTAAAATATCCGAGTCCCTGGATGAGTTTGCAGTAGCTGGAGGGCTACGAGGAGAGCCGGTAGATCTCGTCCCTTGCGAAACTATTCCACTGGAAGTACCTGCTACCGCAGAAATTGTTCTCGAAGGGGAAATTCCACCTCGCGTGCGTGAGCAGGAAGGCCCCTTCGGAGAATATACCGGCTATATAGGTCCTGCAGGACAGGAACCTTTTTTCGCTATCAAGTGCATGACCTTTCGAAACAGGCCTATCTACCAGGCCTTTATCAGTCAGCGACCCCCATCAGAGTCAAGCTGCATTCGTGGTATAGGGCGAGAATGGCCTCTTTTTAAGCACCTGAAGTATGTTCTTAATCTACCTGTCAAAGATGTGCGGCTAAAAGAGGCTGGAGGGAGCGGTGCTTATGTGGTTGTCTCCATAAAAAAGCAGTTTGAAAGTCAAGTGAAGCAAGCTATGTATGGTATCTGGTCGTTGAGAACCGGCTTTGGAAAGTTCACCGTGGTAGTCGATGACGACATTGATATCCGCGATGACTTCGCGCTCGACTGGGCCTTAAGCTGGAGGGTGCGACCGGACAGGGATATCTACATTGAGAGGGATGTACAAGCAGTTGGGTTTGATCCTTCTCAGGCCCCTTCCTCTGTTCCTCAGCACCATCCGACAAGGACGGTGGGCTCCCGTGTCGCTATTGATGCTACAAAAAAACATGAGTACCCGGCTATTGCTTTACCTCCGAAGGAACACCTGGATTTGGTTGCGGCTCGGTGGAAGGAGTACGGGATCGGTGACTAGATGCTACGTTAGGAACTCATAGACTTCATCTTTTTCGCTGCCGCCAGGATCGACTCAATGATTTTCTTGTAGCCCGTGCAGCGACAGATATTTCCGTTCATAAATTGGATGATCTCTTCCTTAGTAGGGTCTGGATTCTCATCTAAAAGTACTTTGGCTGTCAGGATCATCCCAGGGGTGCAAAAGCCACATTGGAATCCGCCGTGTTCGATGAAGGCTTCTTGTAAAGGATGAAGCTTGCCGTTCTGGGCCAGTCCCTCTATGGTCAGGATCTCACGACCCCTCGCCTCAAAGGCAAGCATAGTGCAAGAACTAACCGGCCGGCCGTCCAAGAGCAGAGTGCACGCCCCGCATACCTGAACGTCACAGGATCTCTTGGCGCCCGTCAGACCCAGGCGCTCGCGGATAACGTCCAATAGGAACTGGTGGGGCTCGACCTCAATTTCACATAGGCTTCCATTAATGGTCAAAGAGATAGGAATGATCTGTCCCCCGGTTCGTTTTAGCATCACGTTAGACACGAAATCCTCCCTGACCTGCCTCTAGGGTTGACATTGCCCATAGGCATGATGAAAAGCTCTCTTTAGAAGCACCTGGACTATGTGTTCCTTGTAATCTTGAGATCCATGAAGATCGCTGATGGCCTGAGACCGCTGAGCGGCGATTTCGCCAGCCCTGGCAATAAGATGGGAGGCCTCGTTGAGGTCCTTGCCTTTGAGAAGCCCTTCTGCCTCTTCTATCCTTCTGGGCGTAGGCCCGGCACAGCCAACAGCAATCCGCACATCTGTGATAGACTTTTTCGCTCCATCTAAAGCTAGGAAAAGAGCCACCCCCACACTAGGCCGCTCCAAGTAGCCGAACTTGAGGTAAGTCACTCCCGAACGCCCCGGAGGCAATGGCAACTCCACCTTAGTAAGAATCTCGTCCGGCTCCAAGCAGGTTTCATAAGCATCGACAAAAAACCGTTCCACAGGGATTTCCCGCTTGGATGATCCCTTTTCGGCAATAAGTTTCGCCTCTAAAACCAAAAGCAAGGTCCCCGGGTCGGCATGGGGCTCGGCAAAGGAGAGATTTCCCCCAATCGTGCCTACCTCACGCACCCTGATATTAGCGACATTGCGTTCCATCTCGACCAAAGCCGGCAAGCGCTCTTGGAGGAGTGGAAAGCAGCAAAGCTCGCGGTGTGTTGAAAGGGCGCCGATACGGATCGTGCCGTCCTCTAGTTTTACCTGGTCCAAATCCGGGATCTTTTTAATGTTGATAAGGCGCTCACAGTGGATGAGCCCCTCCTTCATAGCCAAAAGCAATTCGGTTCCGCCGGCATAAACCTTCGCAGATTCTCCGTGCCGGGACAGAAGGTCCGACGCGTCTTGGATGCTCTCCGGCTCTTCCAGACGGAATCGTCTGAGCATCCTAAGAATCCCCTTCCAATCGCTTTTTTACCGCTTGGGCAAATTCCTCCATAACCTGATCCGCCTTACGCTTAATGATGCCATGTCCCAGCGAGGCCAACTTTCCCAGGATGTCCACCGACGCCACAAAAGAGAGAAGGCTCCTGCTTCCGTCTCCCTTCAAGCGGACTTCCAGTTCAACCTTCATCCGGCTACCCACCTTCGTGTCATTCCCCGACGCCTGGGCCTTGATGGTGGACATATCCTCGCTCTCAAGCACTTCGATCCGCATTGGAAATTCCACGCGAAACGGTCCGACCTTTTCCACCATGGTAGCTGTATAGCTCTTGCCGGCCTCGACTGTCTTTGCCTCCTTGCATCCGGGAACACAAGTGATGAAGCGATCAATATCCCACAGAAACTGCCACACCTTTTCCCTTGGGTTGAGAATCTCTATCTCTTTTTCAAAACGCAAGGCAGCCCTCTCCTTCCGGTGAGATCCCCTTGGTATCAAAAGCGCGAAAAACTCGCAAGCGTGACCAACCTCTTTGGCTGCATGGAAAATTAAGGTGGATATGGGGAAGGGAGGTGCTTTGTTAAAAAAAAGGGGGATTCCTCGTATTGGACTAATTACTCGGCCCGGACTACGGTATCCTTGATATCCTTAAACTCTTTACTGAGATAGTCCTTGAGTTTCTTCTTAAGCCGCTCCTCAATCTGCCGCACCCTCTCCCGACTGATGCTGTATCTCTCCCCGATCTCTCTTAAAGTAAGGGGCTCCTCATTCAAGAGCCGCTCACGGAAAATAACCAACTCCTTATCCTTAAGACTACTCGCAAATTGCTCCATCTTTTCACTCAAAAGCTGACGATACTCAGTCTCTGCCAGACGCTCCTCCGGGCCTAGTTTATTATCAGCCAAAAAATGAAGCAGCGTGACCCCTTCGCCGTCTCCAATGGGAACGTCGGTGGAGAGGTCCCGGTTGGAAAGACGCTGTTCCATCTCCACGACCTCATCCTCCTTGACGTTCAGGCGCTCAGCCAAGAGTTTTGTCTCCGGAGTAAATCCTTCGGCCTCCAGCCTCTCTTTCTCCTTCTGCAAATTAAAAAAAAGCTTCCGTTGCGCTTGGGTGGTGCCAATCTTGACCATACGCCAGTCGTTCATGATGTAACGGAGGATATAGGCACGGATCCACCAAACAGCATATGAGGGAAAACGAATCCCACGGTAAGGATCAAAGTTCTTCACTGCCTCCATGAGACCAATGTTCCCCTCCTGAATCAAATCCAAGAGATTTCTAAAGGCCTTCTGATATTCCCTAGCGATCATCACTACCAGCCGGAGGTTGGAGGTCACGAGCTTATAGGCGGCCTCGATATTACCGAACTCTTTATATTCGACTGCCAAACGGTGCTCCTCCTCTCGGCTCAAGAGGGGGTAGCGACGGATCTCTACTAAATAGCGTTGGAGGGGATCAAACGGGACGAGGGCCTTCGCCAAAGAGTCTTCCTCTTCGGCAAGTCGGTCCTCATCAATGGCGACTTCGTCTTGGGGAGCCTTCTTATCGTTAGCCATACCGGGAAGTTTTTGCTCTTGCGCAGGCCTGCTAGGAAAAATCTATCCTCTTTTGGATCCGTTTTCAAGTAAGCGATGAAAAAGTCTGGGAAATTGACAGAAATCAATGCAAAAACGATGGTAGGGATGGGTAGACGCAGCTAGTCGGTTGTGAGCTCATTGGCGGCTTTTCTTACCTCGCCGGCTGCAATCTCTCTTAGGGCTACGACGACTTCTCGATTATCCGAATCGATAAGAGGCTTAGCCCCCTTGAAGAGCTGCCTTGCCCTTATCGAAGCAAGCATCACTAGCTCAAACCGGTTGGGAATCTGACTAAGACAATCCTCAACAGTAATACGTGCCATTGAATCGACCTCAAAGCGTGAAGGTTAGTTCTCTTATTGAAACAGATTTCTTTTTCGTAGTCAACGGGTCCATGGTTCGGGGATAGGCTTGACATGGTGTCTCGTTAACCCTATCTTTTCGCCGAAGAGAGAGAGATATCAAAGTGATCTTGGAGTGGTTGAAAAGCTTGAGAGCGATTTTCACGCCTTTGTCCAAAGGGAACAGAACAGCCGAGCTCCACGATCCCGTAGAGATCCTCAAGACGAGTTATCGCGATCTCTATCGTTTGGCCGAGCAAATCAACAACCATGCGGAAAGGGCTCCCTACCCTTATATGGCGCAGCGTCTACGCCAGATAGCCGCCGAAAAACGAACCATCGCCAACGCCCTGAGGGTAAAAATTTCAACCTTGTGGGAAACAGCGCAAGAGCCTGAGCTCGATCCCATATCGGGGAAAAATCACTGGGAAAGAATAAGCAGGGATATCAATGACCAAAAATTATTGGAGACAAGACTACTCGAACAGGCAATTCGTTTAGCAGATGAGGCCCCAGAGATCAGTGAGCTTCTGAATAGAACTGTCGTTGCGCAGAGGTCTCACATAGAGATCCTTCTGGACCTGGTCGCGCGCGCGGATCCCCAAGCGAATCAAAGTTGATAAGCTAGAAATGCAGAATTTAGGAAGGTTGCTTTTCGATAGGCTTCTAGTGCTCGAGCTGGTTTACACTTCGGCTGCGGGCGAAGGCCATATCCAAGGCTATTCCGGTCACAATAACATGCCAAGCCTGATCCCCTGATAAGCCGTTTGATTTAAAGGAGCGCCAAAGGGAGATGATTTCCTCTTCAGTCACGTTTTCAAAGGCATCCAGTTCGGATGTATTATCAATCAATTGGGTATGGCTATGTCTCATAGGCTTCATTTTTTGATTCTCGGCACTGCCGTCCTTTTAATTGGTTAGCAATATCCATGCCGCAATCTAACTTCTTGAAATACCAGGGTTCTTGAAATTTGAAACCACTATTTGCTGACAAAAATTGTCAAAAGTGGCACCTATCTGATTTTATTTGAATTCAGGGGAGAACCTAAAGTCCGATAAGCCCGCTTGAGTATCACCTCAGGAATTCGCGACAGAGGGATCACTTCGTCCACAGCACCCCGGTCAATCGCCTCTTTCGGCATCCCAAAGACAACGCACGACGCCTCATCTTGCGCAATCGTCACCGCCCCCGCACGTTTCATCTCCAGCAGACCCTCCGCCCCATCGTCACCCATCCCTGTCATGATGACGCCAATCGAGTTAGGACCAGCAGCTTGAGCCACTGAGCGAAAGAGTACATCCACGCTGGGCCGGTGTCGGGAGACCAGCGGCCCGTCGATCACGTCAACTGTGTACTGTGCCCCGCTACGGCGAACTAGGGTGTGCAAGTTGCCCGGGGCAATGAGAGCCCGGCCCGTCACGACCCGATCACCATTGCCCGCCTCCTTCACCTCGATCCGGCAGGTCAGGTTCAAGCGCTCGGCAAACGCTGTCGTGAAACCCTCGGGCATGTGCTGGACAACGACCAGGCCGGGCACATCTGGCGGCATCGCCTCGAGAATTACCCGCAAAGCCTCGGTTCCTCCGGTAGACGCCCCGATGACCACCACCTTGTCGGTAGTCTGGTCCAGAACTGGTCTGGGATGCAGCGGAAGTACCGCATCGGCGGTGAGCCGAGGGGAGGGTTGGGGAATCGCCGTGCGCCGGGCTCGGGGGCGCGTCCGGGCAGCCGCCTGCACCGTATCGATCAGCATGACGGCCGACTCGTGCAGGAACTCCCGGACCCCCAAGCGCGGCTTGGTGATCACATCCACGGCCCCATCTTCCATAGCCTGGAGCGCAATCGAGGTGCCCTGGCCGGTGAGGGCAGAGCAAATGACTACCGGGATCGGGTCTTCTGTCATGATCTTCTGAAGGAAGGTTAGGCCGTCCATGCGCGGCATCTCCAAGTCCAAGACGATCACATCAGGCCGCTGGCGGCGCATCTTGTCCATGGCGATAAAGGGATCCGCAGCCACCGCCACGCTCATGCCTGGCTCCTGTGAGAGAACCGCGGTCATGACTTGACGTACGACAGCGGAATCGTCCACGACAAGGATGTTTAGTGGACGGCGGTGGGGAGTCTTCATCGCACGACCTCGCCCCCGGGAAGCGGGGCAGCGCTAGTCTTTACCTCCCACTGCTTCTCCCCGGCATAGATGTACACCGTCGGCATGACGGGCTGAACCCGGTCTGTAACAGCGTTCAGGCTCTCAGCATGCCCTACGAAGAGATAGCCGGACGGCGCGAGATGATTCAGCAGTCGGTGGATCACGCGTACTCTAGACTGGGCGTCAAAATAGATGAGGACGTTCCGGCAGAAGATTAGGTCAAAGAGACCGGTGACAGGGTAGGCCTCGTCATTCAGATTTAGGCGCTCAAACCGGACGATGGAGCGGATCTCAGGGCCAGCCTTCATCTTTCCCTCCTGGGTGCGGGTCCCTTTCAGCATGAATCGCTTGAGGTATCCAGGCGGGATCTCCTTGGCCTTCGTGATCGGCCAGACCGCCGTACGCGCCACGTCGAGCGCACGGGTTGAGAGGTCGGTAGCCAAGATCTCTATCTCCCACCCGGCTGATGGTGGGAAGCGCTCCCACAGCGTCATGGCTATTGAGTAGGGCTCCTCTCCTGTGGAACAGCCAGCGCTCCAGACCCTGATCCGCCGCGACCTCATTCCTGAGGCGGCCTGGCTGGTCCATTCCGGAAAGACACGCTGTTCAACGAACGAAAATTGCCGGGGCTCGCGGAAGAAGTGGGTCTCGTTGGTTGAGATACGGTCGAGCAGATGTACCAGTTCTGCACCATCGCGCTCCTCAATCACAAGGCGGTAGTAATCCCCGAAGGAGTTCAGCCCCAGTTCTCGTAAGCGCTTATTGAGCCGTCCTTCCAGCAGTGTCTTCTTAGCAGGAGAAAGGTAAATCCCAGCCTTGCGGTGGATCAGGGTCTGAAAGAGGGTAAACTCCTGGTTAGTAAGCGGCCGGATTGCCATATCCACCGGAAGACGGGCCGTCCTGTCTGGATTGTCTGCCTTCACGGCACTCTGGCCTCCTGGCCTTGCCATTTTCGTCGCCCCTCACTCCACAGCTTTCTTTTAAAATCTTTTGAAGTCCTGGTCGCTTCCCGACGCAGCGGGCTCCGCTCCGTCCGCTTTCATCTCTCTCGTCGCAGAGGGCGCCACCAACCTCTGGGCTCTTTGCCGCTCCGACATGGACGTCTGCGCTCTCGAAACAAGAGCGGGTGCCCGATCCTGATGCCCCGTCCCGTTCACCCCGAAAAAAGCCATCAACTGCTGCAGGTCCTCGGCCTGCGACGCCATCTCCTCTGCCGTACTCGATAACTCCTCTGCAGCCGACGCATTGCGCTGCGTCACCTGATCTACCTGTCCCATCGCCCGGTTCACCTGCGCCACCCCTGCCGCCTGCTCCCTTGACGCCGTCGCTACCTCCTGCACCAACTCCGCCGTCTTCCTGATCGCTGGCACGAGCTCTGTCAGAAGTTGCCCCGACCTCTCCGCTACCTTCACACTAGACGACGCCAACCCACTGATCTCCTGCGCCGCCGCCTGACTGCGCTCGGCCAACTTCCTCACCTCCGTCGCTACCACCGCAAACCCCTTGCCATGCTCTCCTGCTCTGGCCGCCTCTATGGCGGCATTCAACGCCAACAGATTCGTCTGATACGCTATCTCCTCTATAATCGATATCTTCTCCGCTATGGTCTTCATCGCCCCTACCGACTCGGCCACCGCCTTGCCGCTCTCCTCCACGTCCTTCGCCCCCTTCAGGGCCATCTGCTCCATCTGGCGGCTATTGTCGGCGTTCTGGGTGATCGAGGCGTTCATCTGCTCGAGACTGGAAGTGGTTTCTTGGACAGATGCGGCTTGTTCGCTGGTGCCTTGGGATAGCGACTGTGCAGAGGAGAAGACCTGGGCCGACGCGGAGGAGAGGGAGGCCGCCGACGACAACACTTCGCCGATCACCTGCGAAAGCTTTTGCGCCATGGCTTTCAAACCGCTCTGCAGTTGGCCGATCTCGTCGTTCCGCTCTGCGTCGATGGTCGCTGTGAGGTCGCCTTCGGCCAAGGCGCCGGCGAATCCCTTCATGCGAAGCACCGGCCGCGCCGCGAGGCGGTCAAACATCACGAAGGTGAGCCAGCCCACCACTACCAGCGCGACGATGCTAATCAGAGCCAGTTGCGCCAGTGCGGCGGCGCCCGCTTCGTCGACTTTCTTGGCGGAAAGCACCATGCGGACTTCGCCCAGCGACTCGTCACTCATGCGCGCTGCCCGCGTCAGCGTGATAACGCTTTGCCCCGCCGTGGGCGCCTTGCCAATTTCCATCAAGGCTTGTTTCTTGTTGTTGACGATTAGAATGTGAACAACGTCTTCGTCCTTTCCCAGCTGCTCGACGAATTTGAGGTTGCGCAGATCGTCGCTGACCATGGCCGCCGCAGCGGCGTTCGCGATCAGAGTCATCTGAGCGTTGGTGCGGCCTTCGAGAAGCGCACGCAGCGAAGCCTTTTGCTGGATGTAGAGAACGGTCGCGATGACGGCGAAGACCACGACGAGCAGGCCGCCGACGACCAAACCGAATCTCGCTCGCAAAGACATACCGCTAGAGCGAATGTTTTCAAC
>JBOHVJ010000137.1:0-28832 GCA_050735075.1 Binatia bacterium | reverse complement strand
AGTCAAGGGTTTCTGATTCAAGCATTGTTGAATTTGATATGATGGATGCCGACCTGTGTCAAAACCTGCTGGTAGCTTAGAAGCAGGGATGGACCTCTTGTCTGTTTAGGCTAATGAAGGTTAAAGGTCGTCCGCCTGGTCTGCTTCCTTCTCCTAGGTGGTCATACAGACCCCCGTCAGCCTAGTAGTCTTCGAATATGGAAAGTTGAGTAGATAAAGAAATCCGCAGGAGACAATCGCATTTTTCTACCTTTTCTTGGCGGCTGTTGCCTTTCGAATTAAAGCAACGCCCTTAGTAGCGTCTGCTTCGGATTCGAATCCAAAGACAGCTGAATATTTTCTACCTACAACCTGGGCCACAAGGAAACCCAGGTTGATCCCTGCATCGGCAATGGCTTGAGAGATCGCATGGCCCATGCCAGGCCTGTTATCGCCCTCCACCAGCAGAGCCGGTATGGACGACGCGCTGAGTCCCGCTTCCTGTGCTGCAACCACGGACTTCTTCCCCGTAACTGGGTACAACTCAATAGCGGCCTTGGTTTCCTCGCCTGGATAGCGATAGGCCATCACAACCTGGAGGTCTGCGCCTGCGTTGGCGAGCGGCGCAAGGGCGCTAGCAAGAGCTCCAGGCCTGTTCTCAACCTCTTTTCGCCACAGCATGATCTTTTTGACGGTCACTGCCATATTGAGTCCCTCCTTTTTTGTCCCAAGAATCCGTGTTTTCTGTGGCGGGATTGTATTGCGGGGCTACGACGGTTGCAACGCATTCCATTTAGACTGTTGCGTCGTTCAATCAAATCTTGCGACGATAGCAAGGCCGAATGGCGGCAACGCGCTGTTACTTGCGACCAGTTATTCGGATCATCTTTGAACGACGAGCCATTACCCTAATACACCGCGGGCTGATATCCCCATACACTGCCGGATTAACAGTGTTTGTGGGATTGAATAGCCTTGACAGCTTCTTCGTAAATAGGGAAGAATGCTCACAGTTTCGCTCTTGTGGGAATGGAGAGCGTCATCCCAATACACTGCCGGAATCCCGGCAGTACACTTACTAGCTCGGCACGAGATATGAAGGTAGAAACATGCACACTCAACTGAAGGAGCGCCTGATGCAGCAAATAGATGCCGTCCTTGCCTACCAGCAGGTCATGCGTGAGAAGGGCGAGTATGACGATCTTTCCGGCCTCCCAAGCTGGGAGTATGAGCGGATCATGACCATGGCGTTGGCAGCCATCGAACGCATTGCCGGTGCAGATTCTGTGTACGCGCAGCAAGCCAAAGATGCGAGCAAGCCCAAAGGCCCCCGTGACTACTACTCAAGCTACAAGACCGTCATAGGCATCCTTGAATCACTTCGGGGAGCTCTTGCAGCAGATTATCTGGACACTGCCGCGGAGCTGATTCATGCCTCAGTCTTTGCTGACTTTCTGGAGATGTCCCAGCACCTGCTCGACGAGGGATACAAAGATGCTTCTGCTGTCATCGCTGGCAGTTCGCTTGAGGCTCATCTTCGTCAGCTCTGTTTGAAACATGGAATCGATACTACAATCACGACTTCGTCCGGTCTGAAGCCGAAGAAAGCCGACCGGATGACTGCGGACTTGACCAAGGCCAAAGTCTATTCCGAACTCGACCACAAGAACGTTACCGCGTGGCTGGATTTGCGGAACAAGGCTGCACATGGAGAATACGAGAAATACAACCCTGAGCAGGTCGGCCTTCTGATCTCTGGCGTTCGGGATTTCATCACGAGGAACTCGGCATAAAGACTGCCGAACCATCGCGTGCAGCCTATCGCGTACGAAGGCTGACGCATTATGTTAGGCGACGATGTTCCAGGGAGGGCAAGAAGATGGCCAAGAGTATCGTGATTTGCTCGGATGGCACCGGCCAAGACGGCCTCAAGAAGACGAACGTCGCCCGCCTTTTCACGCTTCTTGACCTTAAGGATCCGGAGAACCAGATTGCGTGTTACGACCCAGGGGTGGGAACCATCCCTGATCCGGCGATCTTAACGACCGTGTCACGCGGCGAGCCGGGTGTGGTAAGCATCCGTGCCGTCGATCCCCCAACAATGATTTCGCGCCCTTTCAAGCGGTGGGCAGGTCTAGCGGTCGGCTACGGCCTGTTCCAGAATGTGAAGGAGATCTACGAAGTCCTGATAGATCATTACGCCGCAGGCGATCGGATTTACTTGTTTGGGTTCAGCCGAGGGGCTTTTACTGTCCGTGTCCTTGCTGGCCTGCTCTTCCGATGCGGGCTGCTGTCACCGGAGCACCGGGATCGGTATTCACAGGCGTTCAAGCTCTACAAGCCACACTTCGAACAACTCAACGACGACGAGTCAAAGAAGCTCCGGGCAGACGTCGAAGAGTTCAAGAGCTCGTTCGCCAGATCATGTGAGCCAATTTCATTCCTTGGCGTTTGGGATACGGTCAAATCGGTCGGCTATATCTGGCCCAAGAGCCTACCGCACACGCGCCGCAATCCAATTGTCAAGACGGTCCGGCACACACTCTCCATCGGGGAGAATCGCTCCTTCTTTGTACCAACAACCTGGGGCGGACTTGATGAGGACACGCAGCCGCCGATCGAAGGACAGGACGTTCAGGAGATCTGGTTCGCCGGTAACCATTCTGATGTTGGCGGAGGTTACCAGGAAGGGGAGAGCGGCCTTGCCACACTCTCGCTGAAATGGATGATCCGCGAGGCACATAAATGTGGCTTGCGTGTTGACAAGACTAGATACCAAGAAATGTTCGCGCAGGATCCGACTGCGCTCTTCACGTCGCATGATGAACTCGAGAAATGGTGGTGGCGCGCGTCGGAGCGCCTTCCCCGCTGGGAGTTGGAGAATGATCCTCCTCCGCCTAGGCGTAAGTTCAAATGGGGGCCGACCGGGCTACGCGTAATCGGCAGGGCCGCGCGGAAGGGCGAGGTTCTAATCGACTCACACGCAAAGCAGTTCTATAGCACGAAGGCGCGCCCGTGGTCTGACATTGACTCGCAGAGGATCAGGGTGAAGTTTGTTGATACTACCGACAAGGTGGGCTTGTAAATGTTCAGGAAGGGAAGGGTCAGTCATGCGCCTAACCTCGAATTAAACTGAATTCTCCTTGAATTGAATCTCGAGCCCTTAAGCCTGGTACTTGATCTCGCCGCCGACTATCGTCATCTCGACTTTGATGTCTTTGATTCGCTCCGGTTGAACCTCGAACGGATCTTCGGCAAGCACGGCAATATCGGCAAGCTTTCCGACTTCGAGCGTTCCCTTCATTTTTTCCTCAAATCCGGCAAAAGCCGCCGTTGTGGTGTGCATGGCGAAGGCCTCGGGTACGCTGATTCTTTCCTCTGGTACGAGCACCTCACCCCAGCGCATTTTACGCGAGACACAGGCGGCAATATCTCTTAGAGGGTCTACTGGCCAGTAGCCAGGTGCGTCCGAGCCGCCAGCGATAATAACCCCGTGCTTGAGTAAGGTCCTAAAAGGAAAGGCTTTGGCCAGCCGTTTTTCTCCCAGGCAGTCGAGAATCGCATCGCCAACGTAATAGCCAATGGAGATGTTCGGGATTGCAACGATGCCCGACCGCACAATCCTTTCTATCCGCTCCGGCGTGCTCAACCAATTTCCCATATGCTCGATGCGGTGGCGGTGGTCTTTTCGGGGCAATTTTTGCAGGGCAGTTTCATAGGCGTCCAGCGCCATGTCAAAGGCGCGATCTCCGATGGCGTGGACGCAGCAGCGAAGATCTGCCTGATGACATTTGAGCACGGTGTCGTTAAGCTCATCCTGAGGGATGCGGATAATGCCATAGTTGTGTGGGTCATCTTCGTAGGGTTCATAGAAGCAGGCGTTTCGGCCTGTGATTCCTCCATCGATGCTCATCTTCACCCCGCCGATCCTCAGCCACTCGTTGCCAAAGCCCGTGCCGAGTCCAAGCTCAATGAGGCTGCGCGACCCGATGTGAGATTCGATGACCCGAGGGAGAAGGCTTACGCGCGCGTGGAGCTTGCCTTCGCGGAAAAGCTCCTGGTAGGCGCGGACCGGCTCGCCCGATCTTACGATATCGTGGATCGTGGTTACTCCCCGCTCCAGGCACTGATCGAGTGCGAAGACGATGCCATTTTTTAGCTGAAGGTAGTTAAACTCGGGCATGACTTTTCTCAGGATAAGTTGGGCGCGCTCGTGAAGCTCTCCTGTGGGCTCTCCGCTTTGAGGGTCACGTCGAATCGCGCCGCCGGCTGGGTCTGGAGTGTCGCGGGTGATACCCGCCAGGGCCAAGGCCTTGCTGTTTCCAACAGTGATATGAGCGCCGAAGGAGATAGAGACAGGATAATCTGCCAGCACGCGGTCAAGATCGTTTCTGTTGGGGAAGCGCTTATCCTTGAGACGGAAATCTTGCATCGGACTTCCGTGGGCGACCACCCATGTGCCCTTCGGCAGTTCGGATGCTCTTTTTTTGAGCCGCTCCAGAATCTCTGGGATCGAGTGGACCTCGGTGTAGAAATCGCGGCAGTCCACTAGCTCCTTTTCGGCTGTTCCCTTTTCAGCGAGATGAACATGGGTATCGGTAAGTCCGGGGATCGCGGTCCTCTTTTTCAAGTCAATCGATTGGCTGTCAGGTCCTGAGAGCTTTCGAAGCTCATCTGATTTGCCGATTGCAACAATGCGCCCGCCAGCACAAGCCACCGCTTCATAGACTCCTCCATTCGCGGCAAGGCTACGGATCTTGCCGTTAAAGAAGATGAGGTCGGGGTAGGGCGAATAGGCTTGTTCCTTCATCTGTAACCTCCGTCAACTAAATGCTAAGCATCTCGCCTATAAGCTTCTTCTCATCCAAAAGTCAACAGATACGAGAGATGAAGTAATGGAGTATTGGAGTGTTGGATCGATTCTGCCCTGTAGACCTTGACTTAAGGAATCACCAAGACTAGCTTGGGCCGTTTTCTAGAGAGGTAAAAACTATGGTTGATCGCCCCGTTAGCTGGCCTGACAATGCGCGAATTGCATTTGTGCTGGGAATCGCTTTTGAGGCTTGGGACAGAAAAAAACCCACGCGCGGTGCGGCGCTCCAGTCGCCCCTGCCCGCTAATGCTCTCTGCAAGTGGGATTACTCGACTGAGACCTTTCGCGAGTTTGGCCCCAAGGTGGGTTTGAGACGGTTGCTTGATATCTGCGATAAGTACGATATCAAGGTGAGCCTTCCCATCAACGGCTTGACCTGCGAATACTACCCGGAGTTAGTCAAAGAATGCCACAGGCGCGGCCATGAGCTTGTTGCTCATGGCTGGGATCAGGGCGAATATCTCTACATGCTGACACGCGAGCAAGAAAGGGAGAATATTCGCAAGACTATCGAGGCGATCGTCAAGACAACCGGCGAGCGTCCCACGGGCTGGTCCTCGCCCGGCGTGCGCTCCACAGATAATACTCTAGAGCTGCTCGTTGAAGCCGGGCTATTCTATCATTGCGACTACCATGACGATGAAATGCCCTATCCTTTGAAGGTAGGGGATAAGCTCCTAATCGAGTTTCCGCACCAATACACGATCAACGATCACCGGATGCTTCATCACCAGACGCGGCAAGAATTCTTTGAAAGGTTTAAAGACGAATTCGACTATCGCTACAAGATCGGACGCGCGAAGCCCACCATGATGAACGTCATCACTCACGCCTATGTGAGCTCTCGCATCCCGTTAATCGACACATTTGAACAAATCATCTCCTATGCGAAGAGCCACAAGGAGGTTTGGTTCGCGCGCCGAGGGGATGTCGCAGCATGGGCCAGGAAGCACTATCTCGCCTCTTCCTGATGAGCGCTATTAAGCAGGAGACAGATCAGCCCAGTTTTTTTCTTGTCCTCCCGTGGCGAGCAAAACCCCCCTTTCATTGCGACCTGCTGGCTTTCCTTAGAGTAAAAAGGCTCGCGGGCTTTCGGAAGGACTGCCTTAGCTATCGAAGTATCCTGATTTCACCGCCAACAGCCAGAGGTAGACGATCTTTTCGTTGTGAAGCTCCGCATAGCCCACGTGACCGTAACGGGGAATTAGGACCACATGCGTCCCTCGTGTGGCTCCGGCGTATTTAGCTCCCATGAACATCTCGCGCTTATCCTCAACGCGCTCCCCTTTTACCCAATGCCCGTGGTCGTTCTCACCAACAAGCAGAAGCACGCGTATGGTTTTTAGCCATTTTGGATCCGGCTCCTGGAGATGATCGAAGTACTCTTCTCTTGGAAGACCGGTTCGCTTTGCGTACTCTTCCAGAACGCCTACTGCGGCATTGTGTTGGTTGTCGCAAAGACTAGTCTTCATTTGCGAGCGGAGGTTGCTTACCAAGCGGATGTATTCCTCTGCGCCACCCCAGGGTGTGAGATCAACTGGGTCTTCGTACCTTGCTTCACGGAAGGTATCTGGCGACCTTCGCGAAATCACCTCGAGCGGAATCTCGCGGTATTTTTCCGTCCCGGTCTTGTCTCTCCACTCTTTGCGCCAACCATCCGGACCGCCGCTCCCGAAGCCTACCAGACCGACAACCCTGGTTTTTTTTGAAAAGCGCGTCAGATGGGCCGCCATAGGGCCGCCCGTGGAATGTCCGAATGCCAGAATTTCGCGACCTGCGAGATACTTATCGGTCAAGAGCCCCGTCCCCTGGAGGATCGTGTTAAAGGTGCACTTCAGGTTGCGGTCAAGGATCTCTTGTTTCGGAAGCTCCTGGTCAAGCAGATAGATCGGCATCCTTTCTGCCACGGATATTTTCCAAACCCCTCCCGGCGGGTAATGACCGGGATAGGTCAAAGTCATGACCTTAAATCCCTGGCTCGCAAGTACCCGGGCTATTCCCGGACGGCCATCCGGCGTTAGGTCCATGATCTTTTCACTGCCGGCGCCTCCGTGAAAGACGACAACCGCCCTCTCTCCGTTCACCTCTTTCTCCGGCGTGTAGAGGCAGCCGTGCATGTCCCAGTCATAGCCGTTCCTTTGAAAGCGCGCCGTAACTTCTTCTATAGAGAATTTCTCTTCTTTATAAGGAGGCGTAACGGCAAGCCATTCTTCCCAACTAAGCCGAAGCAAGAGCTCTTTGGAGTTAAGGTGATCTAGCAATTTCTCTATGACGGCAGCTCCTGTACCCATATCGATGATTCCTTTAATTAGTTTTCTTTACGTAGCGCTCCAGGTACCATCTGGCGATCTCCCCTTTGGTGCAGAACCAGACGTCCGTGAAGCCTTTAGCATAACGGATGCACTGTTCAAAAACTCCTATAATGTTGGGTCTTCCGCCTATGTGGGCATGGACCAAACAGTCCATCACCTTTGGCCTTCCTTCTTCGTAGAGTTTGTCAAAAGGCGCCGGTCTCATCTGGGTTTCTTCCATTAGCGAATGTTGAAAGTTTTTCGGAAAAGCTCGTAATTCTTGTTAAAGTGGTCTCCCGCGCTTATTTCATCCACCACATAGTTGAGCTTCTCCAGACCCGGAATGTTCGTAGACACACCTGAACGGGTGGGAACCCGGGAGAAGGAAGCAATAATCTTCTGTCCCTCCAAGGAGAGCATGAAATCAACAAACAGTTTGGCCGCATTTGGGTGAGGGGCCTTGGCACTGATTTCAATCGGCTGAAACTTCGTGAAGACAGGCTCCTGGGCCACCCAATCTACTGGTCCTCCTTTTCTTTTAATCTCTTCGACAGTATGCAGATAGGTATTGAGAGCCACGGGGAACTCGCCTGAAGCCATCAGGTTGGTCAACAAGGAAAGGCCTGGATGGAGTCTCAACTCCTGGGCTGCTAGCTTTCTCATATAGGCCAGTCCCTTCTCTTCTCCCATTTGTTTCAGCATCCAGGCAAACCATTCGGGCTTAGTGGGATCCATGCCGATTTTTCCCTTCCACTTAGGGCCCAGCAACTCTTCATTGGCCCTTGGCACCTCTGATCCTTTTACCATTTTAGTGTTGTATCCGATGACATTCGGCATAATGTAAACGGCCGCCCAGTAGCCCTCTGGATCAACAAAAGTCTTCGGAATGTACTTCGCTTCAGGTGACGCATATTTCATAAGAAGATTCTTCTTCTTGAGAAAGTAGGCCTGTGTTTCTGCCGATTGGACAACATCGAATTCGTACCGTCCCGACTGCACTTCTGTCATAATTTTGGTCAGTAACCTCTCGCCGACGGCGCGGAACATCTTGGGCTCTACAAAGGGATATTTGGCCTTGAAGGCGTCGAGCATCTTTTGTGCCTGATCCACCGTCATCGACGTGTAGAGGATCATGGTCCTTTCTTTCTTGGCAGCTTCCACAACTACCTCCCCGCTGCTAGCATTTATGGATGATGGAGAGAGCCCCACGAGAGCTAGTGCAAACAAGGAAGAAACATAATTTATTCTGGGCAGATTGAGCATGTTTTCGCTTCTCCTTTTTTATCGCCCGTCACTTCAGGGATGTTCGACAGATGTGGTCAGCCATGAGCTCAACGGTCGGGCCGGATAGTATCAGTTCGGTCCTTAGTGCGTCAATCTGCGCACTACGACGCGTCAGATGAAAAGAGCAAGAGATGCTCCGTGAAATGGATAAGAAAATATGTTATGGGAGTTCTATTTAGCGTTGAGCGGAGGGATTTATGGCAACAGTAAAGGAGGCCTTTACGGTGAAATATCAGGGCAACCTTAAGGCGGAGGTTGTAGAGGTCTCCTTTGCGCCTGGCGAGGAAATCAAGGTGCTTAAGGAATGGAAGGGAGAGACCTGTCTAGTTAAAAAGGGAGATCGAGTCTTTAACGTTCCGAAAAAATATTTAAATATGAGCTAGCCCCCCCGAAAAATAGGATGAGGTCTGCTTACCTTTAGCAAGGGGCTCGGAGGAGCCTTAAGGGCTTGACCAACAGCGAAAAATTCGGCTCGGGGCTAGCTCATGGGACAGCGACCGTTGGCGAGGTGGAACTCGAAGTCCGAGCGGAAAAGGCGGAGAGCGCTTTCAATAGGAGGTCCCGGCATATTGATCAGGTTGCAGAATCCCTTACCTTTGTTGAAGCTGATCACCTTACTGAACTGTTCCAAGAGAGGTTGCCCCCCTTGTCCCTGCTGTACCTTTTTTAGCATGGCAACCAGCATGTTCGTTTCCATGCGACAGGCCGGACATTGACCGCAGGATTCGGCCGCAAAAAAGTCGGCTATCTTAAGAGTTTCTTCGACCATACAGCTTCCCTCTGTGATAAGGTGAACCACGCCACAACCGATCGCAGAACCGGCCTCCCGTACTGAGTTATGATCCAGAGAGATATCGATCTTGTCGGGTGATAAAAATGCCGAAGAGGGGCCGCCCGGAAGGATCGCCTTGATCGTCTTTCCGCCTTTCACTCCACCTCCACATTCATCGATTAAAAAACGGAGCGGTGTACCGAAGGGAAGCTCATAAATTCCTGGTCGATTAACTTGGTCATCCAGGGAGAATATCATTGTACCCGGACTCTCAGGAATGCCAAATGTACGATACCATTTTGCCCCTTGGGCCATGATGGGGGGAACGTTGGCTAGAGTCTCTACATTATTGACTGCGGTGGGTTTACCAAAGAGTCCGGAAGTCGCGGGAAAAGGAGGTTTCTGTCGTGGAAGGGGCTTTTTGTTTTCAATCACCTCCAGGGCCGCTGTATCTTCTCCAGCGACGTAATTGGGAGGAGCAGGTACAAGAAGAATCTCCAGGCTAAAATCGCTGCGGAGGATGTGCTCTCCCCAATAGCCGGCCCGTTTGGCCTCCGCCAAGGCATCAGTCATGCTCTGGATCGCTTCCTTGTATTCTGCGTTGATGTAAAGATAGGCGCTGGGTGCGCCAACCGCATAGGAAGCTAGAACGACACCTTCGGTAACGAGATGAGGAAGGTTTTCCATGAGGAGGCGATCCTTCTTGCTGCCCGGCTCATCTTCTCCCCCATTGAGAACCAGATAATGTGGCTGCTCGGCAGATTCGCGTGTGAAGGCCCACTTTTCCCCTGTAGGAAAGCCCGCACCCCCTCTACCCCGGAGACCTGATTCACTGATCTCTTGGATCACGGTCTCAGGCGATAGACCCTTCACGACCTTCTTTAAGGCCTCGTAGCCACCCCGCGAGTGATATTCTTTGAGCCCTTCTCTTCCCTCCGCTACTCCTCGTGGGAACAGGATACCCTCCATCTCTTAAAAAACCCCCGTGTCCAGGAGCTGGTAGATCAGCTCTTTAAGAGAGGCGTCAATCGTATCGAGTCGCGTTACATGAGGACCTCCAGCGAGATGACCGACGATATCATTCAAATCTTCCTTCTTCACTCCCGCATACCAGCTCTTTTCGGGATAGAGAACAATGTTTGGACCTTCCTGGCAAGCTCCGAAGCACATATAAGGTCTCACCTCCACATCGGTTAGACCCTTAGCGGCAACCCGCTTCTCCAGATCTTTCATGATCTCTTCAGAACCCCGGCTTTTACAATCGACATTCTGGCAGACAAGACAGACCTGTTTCACCCAACCTCTCCTTCTAGGTCGAACACCAGGAAACGACCTCGGTAGATCAATTCATTTGCAGAACCCAATCTTTTTCTTTAAAAGTTTCTTCAAGGAAGCTCTCATCTTCAGGACCGGGAAGGATTGTCACGAGATGTTTCTGGTACTCTTCTTGAGTGAGCAACTGACCTTCAACGCTATAAGGCTTTCCCGCGTAATCCCCAATCGAGCGACGGAATTTCAAATTAGGGACCGTAAGTTTTGGTTGACCTTCCGGAACGAATTTATTCAAGTCATCCACCAGTCTGCCGCATTCATTCAAGAAGTGAACGCGGGAAAACTCATTAAGCCTATCTTTCTCCGCCTCCTCCTTGGCCTCGTGCTCGTCGTAGCGTCCCTTCAATCCCCAGACATATCCCCAGTGGGCTGAGGAAGAATGGTCGGTTCCGAAAAGGTCGTACGCTGTAGAAAGCCATTTGTTGAAGTATTTCTGGATGATGGGAATGGGGATCTTACCAGCTCTCACAATACGCGTCAGGCCCGTATTCCCAGTGAACATATGGAAAAACTCCTCTTTGAGCATCGCGGTCACGCTTTGCGCCAAGGGAGCAAAGGAAGAATGGCTCAACATGGTGAGCTGAAATTTTCCATCCCGATCGACAAATTGGGTATAGGTGAAAAAGTCTAGCCAATTGTTGACCGGCGCATTAAAAGAGCCTAAGAGTCGGTTACCTTTAGAAGCCCTACGCTCTAGAAGTTTCTGAGCCTCCAGCTTACCCGAGTCACCAAAATAGGTAACGAGAAGATAGCACATCTGCCACCCATGACGCATCTCATCGCTGTTAACTCGGATCAGAGACTGGCGGTCATAATCGGTTGGGGCTGTGTCTAAGAGGTTTTTCTGCTGTTCGACTGAGGCGAATTCGGTATCCCCCTGGTACACGATCAAGCTAAGCAGGGCATCACGGATGGATTGATTCGGAATCTGCTCCACCCTTTCCCACTTGGGTTGGGCCCTAAAATCCCCAAACTCAATCTCTGAAGTATGGAGCTCACCGAGCTTCGTTTCGAAGTTATAATCACCTAAGAGAGATGGGTCGTAACCTATATCCTTTTGCCACTCGCGGAAATTGTCAATCCAATCGTCGAAAGTAGTGATCTTCGCCATATGGGCTCCTTTATATGTCAGTTCGGACGATCGTTCGAATACCAGATAAAGGTTAAAAAGTCAACCCCCAGCAGCGGCAATGGATTTTGGCCTTCCTCTCATTTAGTGGTAGAGCTCCATAAGCTCTACCATGCCAAGGTCGCGCATCTGCTCGAATAGGTATCTTTTGATTTCACCCACGGTGTCCATCTGAAGGACAATCTGTGATGAGGCTTTGGCTGCCTGATAGGTCACGGAGCGAATAATCTTTTTCACCACAGGAATAAAAAGAGATCCCATGCTGAACTCCTCCAGCCCCATCCCTAAAAGGAGCAAAGTGCAAAGGGGGTCGCCCGCCATCTCGCCACACATCCCTACCCGTTTACCTTCCTTCTTGGCCGCCTCGATAGTGTGCATCAGGGCTGCAAGCACCGCAGGGTGAAGAGGCTCATAAAGCCCAGCAACCTTACGGTTGCTCCGATCCACAGCCAAAATGTACTGTATGAGGTCGTTGGTTCCAATACTCAAAAAATCAACTTCACGGATGATCCGAGAGGCCAGATGAACGGCGGAAGGGACCTCCACCATAACCCCTAGTTCCATATGATGGTCAAATGGCACCTCTTCCCGTTTCAATTCCTCTTTGACCTCCGCCAGGATTTCCTTAACTTTCAATATTTCTTCCAAGCTCGACACCATTGGAATTAGTAATCGAACTCTACCTAAGGTCCCTACTCTTAAAATAGCCCGCAGTTGGGTCTTAAAAATCTCCGTTACCTCTAGCGAGATGCGGATAGAGCGCCAGCCTAAGAAGGGATTGGGCTCCGCGCTTGTCTTACGAAAATAGCTTGGATACTTATCGGCGCCGATATCAAGCGTGCGGATCGTCAGAGGTTTCCCCCATATTCCCTCTACTAACCGACGGTAAAGTGTGTACTGCTCCTCTTCGCCAGGAAAATCGTGGTGGGCCAGGAAAGGGATTTCCGTACGGTAGAGCCCAATACCCTGGGCGCCATGAAGATGGGCAAAGGCAATGTCGCTCAAAAGGCCGATGTTGGCATAGAGGGAGACTCGGTGACCATCCTGGGTCTCTGCGGGAAGATCCCGGATCTCATCCAAATCACGATTAAAAGCTAGATATTCCCGCTCAAGTCGATCGTACTCCCGTATGACTTCCTGACTCGGATTAATGTAAACGACCCCCGAGTTCCCATCAACGATTAAGGAATCTCCTTCCCGAACGGTTTCTAGCAGACCCTCCACCGCGACCACACTGGGTATTTCAAAAGATTTAGCCATAATTGAGGCATGGGAAGTTACCCCGCCGGTGGAAAGGGCAATCCCGCGAAAATGGTCTCCCTCAAGGAGGCTAAGATCCGCAGGGGAAAGATCCTCTGCCACGAGAATGGCCTCTTTGGGAAGGACCCCTTTATCTTCTTTTATCCCTGAGAGATTTTCTAGAAGTCTTTGGGCCACGTCCTTGACATCCGCGCCGCGCTCTCTCAGGTATTCGTCCTCGATCTGAGTGAAGGAATTAAGATGCTGTTCAAAAACGTTGCTAACAGCGTACTCTGCAATATACCCCTCTTTACGGATTTTTCCCTCTATTTGCCCAATGATGGCTGGGTCCTCAAGGATCAACCGGTGAACGTCGAAGAGGGCCCCCTCTTCCTTTGAGATAAGCATGCTCATCCGTTGCTTGAGGTTGTTAATCTGCTCGATTCCCCTTTCGACCGCGGCCCGGAATCTTTCGATCTCCCGACTGGGATTCTTGGCCCGGTCTTTCTTGACCGAACGCAAATCCATGCGGGGCTTGAGGACATAGGCTTTCCCGCGGCCAAAGCCCGGGGCTACGGAAAGACCAGTCAGACGGTCCCTCCATTTGTGTGAGATGCCACGGGCGATTCCTTCCCGGCGTTTCCCTTCATAGGATCTGAGTCTCCTTAGGGCATCTATCAGACGCTTATGGTATTCCTTCCGTTCCTGCTCCTTATCCTTGAGGGAATCAAGCAAGCGTGCTTGAATGATGATGCTCGATACTTGAACCGCAATAGTCTTTAGGAGGCGAATCTCATCCCGAGAGAACTCCCGGCGGCGGGAGGTCTGAACTACCAGCACGCCTAGAGACATCCTTTTCTCGATCAAGGGAACTCCCAAGAAGGAATGGAAACGCTCCTCACCCGTCTCAGGAAAGTATTTGTAGCGAGGGTGAGCTTGCGCATCAACGACCATAACTGGGCTCATCTTTTCAATCACTAGACCTGTTAGGCCTTCGTTGATCCCCATGGATACTTTTCCAACCGATTCTTGGTCTAACCCCATGGTGGCGCATAGGGTGAGGCGATTTTTCTGCCGGTCAAAGATATAGAGAGAACAGACCTCCGTCTCCATGCGCTCAGCCACGATAGCGACTATGCTCTTTAGGGTCTCTTGAAGATCCTGGGAATGACTGATCAGGGTACTGATGTCCTCCAGGATCGTTAGATGGGGAAGAGTTCCCCGGGAAGGAGTCCGCACCTTAGCCATAGAAGGAAATTTATTCTATGCGGATTTAACAGCAAAATACAAATGCAGGTTCTGAGCCAGCGGGAGCGAAGGTAGTCTTAGTGAATCTTAAGGACGGATCGCCGACGGTTGCCGAGAGTGGCTTTCTCGCGCGTAAGGAAATAGCCGGGGATCTTCTGGCCGCAGGGACAACGATCTCCTATAAGGTGGTACTCCAGGATGTCGTGCCAAGAGCGGCGAATAAGAGAGCGGCTGCAACTAGGACAATAGGTTGTCTGTCCCTCATTGTCGAAGACGTTTCCCACATAGCAGTACTTAATTCCGGCTGAGATGGCGATCTTTCGCGCCCGCCTGAGAGTAGCGGCAGGGGTGCTAGGTTTGTCCATCATTTTGAAATCGGGATGGAAGGCCGTAAAATGGAGGGGAACACTGTCGCCCAAGTTTTCAAGCACCCACTCACAGAGCCCCTTGGTTTCCTCCGGGTCATCGTTTTCCCCAGGGATCATCAGATTAGTGATTTCAAACCAAATATCAGTTTCGTTCTTGAGCCATTTGAGTGTATCCAGGACTGGATCAAGGTGGGAGAAGGTCAGCTTATGATAGAATCGTTCGGTGAAGCCTTTGAGATCTACATTAGCGGCGTCGATGTAGCGATAAACCTCTGGACGGGCCTCGGGGGTAATATAGCCAGCCGTAACCATGACGCTCTTCAGGCCACACTCGCGGGCGATCCGGGAGATGTCAATCACAAACTCGCCCCAGATCACCGGGTCATTATAAGTAAAGGCGATACTTGGGACATTGTGCATTAGAGCCAACTTTGCAACCTCTTCAGGACCGGTGCTCAGACTTTGGGCGTCGTCCAGTTTGGCCTTGCTGATGCTCCAGTTCTGGCAAAAGCGACAGCCCAAGTTGCAGCCGGCGGTGCCAAAGCTCAAGATCCCGGTGCCTGGCAGAAAGTGGTTGAGCGGTTTTTTCTCTACCGGATCAATGGCGAAGCCAGTAGATTTACCGTACCCCAGCGAATAAAGTTTGCCGTCAATATTCTTGCGGATGTAGCAGAAACCGGCTTGACCCTCTCCCATGCGGCAGTAGCGGGGGCAGAGGGTGCAGAGGATCCGGCCATCCTCCTGCGTCTCCCACCAAAGAGCCTCTTTCATAGGCTAAAATATCCCTCTTTTCTTTCCGCCTCGCAAGAGGCAGGAAGCCCCCCTCATTGGGAAGCAATACGCATCTACCTTTCTTCCCCTTGGTCATTTAACCTAGCTGCACAGCTACTCGTTGTGTGTATAGTGCCTCCCTGGCTTCGGAGCACCCTCCTGCCTGGTACTGGTAAAGTTTGGAGTTTACTTTGGGGGAATTTGTGAATCTGTTGATCGGGAGGCTCTGCTAACTGGGCGGATTGTAGATTCATTGCTGCATCTACCGTCGCACAGTCTTCAAGAACTACAAAAGGTTTGTGGGGATGAAGTATCAACACTTTACCGAAAGTGCGTAGAAAATCCATTCCAATCAGAACTTCATTTGAAGAAGGTTCGAGTATTATTACGCCGACTTTTGACTCGTTTTCGATGATAGCTTTTCCTAGCGCCGTTAGCTTAAAAGATCGCGAGCCATCAGCCAATACAACTCCCGTGGTACCGAATAGCGGGAGACCGAGCGGGAATGCCTGAATAAGAGGCATGGAAAGAAAACCGCTGGAGCCCGTATAAATAACTGCGTCAAATTCCTGCGGGGGGTTAGTAAAAACGCCGCCTATGGAAAGCTTTACACAGGGAGAACCGCTCTTATCTAAAAATCCAATCCACTGTGGCATTGTTTGTATAGCTTACTCTGAATGCGCCCGTTGCGCCGACTTTTATTAAGTGAAAATAACCACGTGGAGAATCTTGACGAGCCAATTCTAAGGCTTCTTTCGGTGAGTCCGCAATGTAGGTTTTCTCGGTCGTAACATCTATGGCAACAAACTTGCCAGGATGCTCAGATTCGTAGGCAGATTTATATTTCTCCTGATAAATCTTTTCGCCATGTTCAGCGAGGGCTTTGGGATTGGACAAATCCATGCCATAAGCTTATGAGAACGGCCCCCGTTGGCGGGTCTGTATAGAGCTTCGTGAGCATCGCGTAGTCAATCGGCACTCCGTCAAAGGCGTCTGCTACGGCCACTAAGTAGGGCTTGTATCCGTCTGTTGTAAGCTGAATACGACTAGCCAACCGAGCGGCTACGTCATTCATAAAAATCATGGCCGTATCCGCGCTACGATCTCCCACAAGTCAAGAAACCATGAGCTTGCTATCGGCATCAATTGCAGTCCACGTCCATACGCTACCGAATCCGAATTTTCCCTTTAGTCTTTCGGGGACGTTCTTTTCTTTCGCAAAACAAAATGACCAAATTTCATCGCATTGAACGCGCCGACATTTTAAATTGCGGAGCGTTTCATTCTGGTATTTCATGCATGCTGTACCAAGATCGGCTAGGAGTTTTAAAATTGTCGGCTTTGAAACTCCCGTCATACGAACAGTGCTGTTGATGCTTGCGCCTTCGACGAGAGCCGAGACAACCTGCTTCCGCTTCTCTTTGTTTAGTTTATTCATGCTTTCTACTATACTTGAGCGCTCAAGCATTGTCAAGTGTAAAATTGGGTGTCAAACATGCTGACAGATTCCCGATTTTTATACCTTGACATACATGGAAATAGAATATATATCAAGTATGTATACGATTTATAACACGTCAATCATGGTGTCAAAGATAGCGCTAAATATGGAGAAATGCAATGGACTGGGACAAGTTTTCATTTGAGTATAAGCTCGAGGCGCCCCCTGAGCTATTTCTAGGTTTAGTGGCACTAGAAGCTCAAAGAATTGCTTCCACTAACCTTTTACTTGCTCCCAATTGGCAGGAGCAGCTTGACAAATTAAATCGGGTAAGGGCGGTTTACGGAACAACAGCCCTGGAGGGAAATCCGTTATCTGAGGCAGAAGTTTCAGAGCAAATGGAAATTGTGGACAAAAAAGGCGGGCGTGGCGATCCACAGAAAATAAGCAAGGAACAATTGCAAATCAGAAATTCTGACGTTGCTCAAACGTGGACCAAAAAACGGTTTGAACCAGGAAGTTCACCTCTTAACGTGGAAGATATTCTGAAGATGCACAAAATGATCACACAGGACTCCGACACCAAAGATAATCTACCAGGTAAATTCCGCACCTTTCCGGTCACTGTAGGCGCACCGGATATAGGTGGAGTTCATCGTGGAGCGCCATACTCAGACCTCCCGCGTCTTATGAAGGAATACGTCGAATTTATTAGTTCCCGCCGAGTGCAAAATGAACATCCTGTAATAAGAGCGCTATTGGCTCACTTCTTCTTAGTAACAATTCACCCCTTTGGCGATGGAAATGGTAGAGTATCAAGGCTGGTTGAAGCTGGAATACTCTTTCAGTCTGGATACAATATCCACGGATTCTATGGACTGTCGAATTATTTTTATAAGAATGAGCAAGAATACAAAACATTACTACAAAAATGTCGAGGCGAGCAGCCATTCGATGCAACGCCCTTTGTGAGGTTTGGAGTAATCGGATTCGGTAGCGAGCTACAGGGTATAAACAATTTTGTTAAAGCTAAAATTAATCGGATAATGTACCGAACAATGCTGGTCAAGGCTTATAATAAGCGGAAGAGCGTCAAGCGAAGATTGCTTAATGGGAGAGAGTATAACCTGCTTGATTTTCTGTTGCTTGAGACGGAGCCAACTGATCCGTTTGCCGAAAACCCCTCTAAACAAATAAAACTTAGCGATCTTAGGGAATCTAAATATATCCAAGGTGCATATCGAAATGTTACTCCCCGAACATTCTTTAGGGAGCTTACCAGGATCGGACAGTTAGGATTTATCAAATTTACGAGAGATGAGAAAATTAAAGATTGGATTCTTGAATTAGACTTCGGAGCTATTGCAAAGTATTAGGGTTGATTCCATCGCGATTTAGCAGCTTTCCTCGCAATCTCTATTCTTTGTTTTGCCGAGAGCTTTTTAGCCCTAGCCTTGCCGCCTTTTAGTCCACCTAGACGGCCCAGAGCTACAGCAGCGGGGTTTTTGCCTTTGGATGGTTTGTTTGTCAGGGGTTCGCCAATGGCGGCTTCGACTACAGCCCTTGCAAGTAGGTTTGGATCGGTGGGATTTCTTTTTCGCTTTGGCATGAATCAATCATGCCACACCGCTCAAGCATTGTCACGGTCTTTATTTCTCAAACTTTACCAGTACCTCCTGCCTTTGTTACACGCCATTTTCTTAACAGTGTGGTAGTATAAGGTTATCATGAGTCGTATTAAAGGACTGAAGGGCATGCGTCATATAGCCCTAAAGGTTAAGGAGATCGAGCGGTCCAAGGCTTTTTATCAGGAGATGTTAGGGATGGAGGTGGTGTGGGAGCCTGACCCTAAGAATCTCTATCTCTCTTCCGGCTGCGACAATCTTGCCCTGCATGAAGTTCCCCAAGGGCTTAACCCTTCGCCATCCGGACAGCAACTGGACCATTTGGGCTTTGTGGTTGAGAGTGTGGAGAGGGTACAGGAGCTGGAACGGGAGTTCCGCGAAAGAGGAGTTAAAATCGTCCATCCCTTTAAGATTCACCGGGACGGGAGCGCTTCGTTTTATTGTGCCGATCCTGATGGAATCATCATTCAGATGCTCTACGAGCCGCATCTGAGCCAGCAGGAGATTCGCTAGATACCTCAAGCTGCCGCAGGAGCCTATCGGCTGCCTCTTCTCCGCTGTGAATGCAATCATCAATTCCAACCCCATGATAGGCGTTTCCCGCGAGGGCTAGTGCGGGTACTTTGCTTAGGTACGCTTCTGCGCGCCGGATACGCTCGTCATGGCCGATCTGATACTGCGGCATCGAGTGTGGATGGCGATGGATGCGACAGAAGAGTGGTGAGGCACTGACGCCTAGCAGAGCGGAGAGTTCCTGGCGCACGCTGCTCTCTATCGTGTGGTCGTCTTGCTCGAAGAGGAAGGGCTGCAATGCCCCACCGACAAAGGCCCTGAGCAGTGCATATCCATCAGGTGCCCTTCCTGGATATTTTATGCTGCTGAAGGTACAGGCCATGATCTTGCGTGACTCAATTGTGGGGACGACCAAACCGAAGCCATCGAGGTTATGTGGGATCTCGCTCAGACGATAAGCCAAGTTCACTGTAGCTGCCGAAGAATAAGGAATAGATCGCAATTCTTGGGCAAGCTCAGGGGCGAGCGCGGAGATGATTTCCGCCGACCTATAAGCTGGCAGCGCGAGGATGAGGCCATCAGCCTCGATCTCTTTCGCTTTATTCGTGGTGATGATCCAGTTTTTCTTTGCTGCGTTCCATTCAAGTCCGGTGGCTTTAGTACTCAAGTGCACTGTCCGAACCGGAAGACGGCTGGCAATCGCCTCCACAAGCTCCTGCATTCCGCCGAGTAAAGTCACGAAGAGGCTCCAGCGAGTGCCACTTCCTGCCTTCCAGGAGCGGCGTCGCTGTCCCAACCACATCGCCCAAATGATACTGCGCCTGGTACGCTCCATCTCCAAGAATCGTGGCATCGTCGCAGCGAGGCTAAGTCTCTCAGGATCGGTGGCGTAGATTCCACCTATTAACGGTTGGGCGACGCGGTCCAGAACCTCCTGGCCCAAGCGCCGCCGGATAAAAGAGGCTAAACTCTCGTCGCCGTCCGTGCCACCACGGGGAAGAAAGAGTTCCCAGGCTATGCGGAGTTTGCCGTGCCAGGAGAAGAGTGGCGTTCGGATTAAGGGCCAGAGACGTGTTGGAGCCATCAGTAAAAATCCATCGGGAAGTGGCAGCAAGGAACCCTTATAGACAACATAGATCTTTTGATGGGCTGTATTGGCTGAGATCAAGCGCGACCTGATACCCAGACGTTGACATAGCCAAAGTGCCCAGGGTTTCTCTGAGATGAAGGAGTCCGGCCCTCCCTCCACGAGAAAGTCGCCAACCCTCTCCGTGGCGATGGAACCACCCAAGCGCTGACTGGCTTCTAGGAGGTGGATCTCTGGCCGGATCTTTCTTTCCTGGCCGAGCTCCATCAAACGGTAGGTTGCTGCCAGTCCAGAAATGCCTCCGCCTACAACGACAATATGGCGATTCATTTCTGTGCTGTTGGATTTCTGGACAGGCTGGCCTCAACCACGTCAGCTATCATGCGGATGAAAGTTGGATGGTCGTTCAGAGAACTAGCGCGCAAGAAACGCATTCCAAGACCTTCGGCGATCCTTCTCGCCTCGATATCGAGGTCGTAGAGCACCTCGACATGATCGCAAACAAAGCCAATGGGTGCGATTACGACCTCTCCTGCGCCCTCAGTTGCCAAGGTCCGAAGAACTTGACTGACATCGGGTTCCAACCAGCGCTCGTCTGGCTTGCCGCTCCGGCTTTGGTAGGCAATCGACCAGCGCCGATGGCCTAAGCCCCCAGCCACTAGCCTGGAGGTCAGGTGAATTTGCTCCACATAAGGAGATCTCGCCGCCATCGCTATGGGTACGCTGTGGGCCGTGAAGATGAGCGGAGTGGTTTGACGATTTTGCATGACAAGTTTCTGGAAGGCAGCTTGGATCTGTTCGGTCAGGGCCTGAATAAAGAGTGGGTGGGCATGCCAGCCCGGGCAGTAATCGATCTCCGGCGCATGGCCTCCAAGCTCCTCTCGTGCCTCTGCCACGTTCCTCCGATAGCGTTCCCAGCTCGCCTCTGTCTGATGAGGGGAGAGAATCAAGCCAAGCGCTTTCCGCACGCCATCCGCGGTCATATTGTCAAGAGTCTCTCTCAGAAACGGGGACGAGTGGCGCATTCCCACATAGACGGGTAGAGGAAGGCCTTTTTCCTTGAAAGTCCTTTCCAGCAGGCTGGCTTGCCGGAACGTAATCTCATTGAGCGGCGAACGGCCACCCACGGTCTCATAGTGACGGACCACCTCTTCAATCCTCTCCGGCGGCACGGGATGTCCCCGAAGTACACGGCCGAGGAATGGTCGAATCTCCTCCGGTGAGGTAGGTCCACCGAAGGCGATGAGCAGGATGGCATCGTAGGCGTGCCGCATGGTAGTCTTATCGCACGCTCAGCTCGTGCACGGCCTTTACCATCGCGATGACATTTTCTATTGGAGTTTCGGGGAGGACGCCATGGCCGAGATTAAAGATGTGGCCGGGCCTTCCGCTAGCACGTCGGAGAATATCTTCAGCGCGTCGGCGGATCTCCTTAGGCGAGGCAAAAAGCGCGGCTGGATCCAGGTTCCCCTGTATTCCGATATCGTATCCCAAGCATTCCCAGGCCTCATCGAGATTCACCCGCCAGTCCACGCTGATGATGGCGCCTCCCGCAGCACGGAGGGAACTTAGGAGCCCAGCAGTCCCGGTGCTAAAGTGGATGACTGGAATACCGGGGGTCACCGCGGCGATAGTCGCTCGCGTGTAGGGGAGGACATATCTCTGGTAGTCATCTGGAGATAGGCAGCCGGCCCAGCTGTCGAAGAGCTGTACCGCTTCAACGCCCGCTGCGATCTGCGCGTTGAGATATTTGGCGACGGCGGAGGAAAGGCGCTCCATCAAGGGGCGCCAAGCACCAGGATTGGAATAGATAAGCTTCTTCGTTTGGAGATAGTTGCGGGAGCCCCCGCCCTCGATGAGATAGGAGGCCAGAGTAAAGGGGGCTCCGGAGAACCCGATGAGGGGCACCTTACCGTTCAGAGCCGCGCAACTCTTGCGCACAGCCTCTACGACAAAGGGAAGGGCTTCTTCGGGGTCGAATTCCAGAAGCTGTTCCACATCCGTCCTAGTGCGAACCTGGCCATGAATCAAAGGGCCGTCGTCTTTTGAATACTCCAGACCTACTCCCATGGGCTCAAGGAGCAGGAGGATGTCGGCAAAGAGAATGGCGGCATCGACTCCCAGACGCTCCACCGGGGTCACGGTGATCTCAGCAGCTAAATCGGGACGCTTGCACAGATCAAGAAAGCCAAACTGGGCTCGTAGCTTCCGATATTCCTCCATGTAACGTCCTGCCTGTCTCATAAGCCAAACAGGGGTGTAAGGTGTTTTCTCTCTCCGGCAGGCAGCGAGGAAAGGGTGATTCGGGTTAGTCATAGTGGATCGGCCCAACCTATCTTGAAATGCAACTGTAAGGGGGTTCTTGTTTAAAAGTCAACTCAGCCCTGGGATTTGAGGGGCGGAGCCCGATTCTCTCAGCGCTTTCGGGTGTTTGAGGAGGCTATGCTGATCGCTTCTTCCCCGTATTTTTGCCGCAGCCTGTCGATGCCGCGGTAGAGCCTCTCCCAGGAGAGTCGTTTTTTTATATCGAACATAGACTCCTGCCAGCCGGAACTCAAAAGCCCGCTTGCGCTGACACCTAAGAGGCGGACCGCTCTTCCCGGAGAAAGGTTTTTTCTCAAGAGATCTCTCGCGACCTCGAAGATCTCGCGGTCGAAACAGGTAGGCGTGGAAAGGGTGCGCGAGCGGGTAATGGTCTTAAAATTGGTGTAGCGGATCTTGACTGTGATGCAGCGGGTGTAGAATGCCTCTTGCCGGAGTCTTTTTCCTACTTCCTCCACCAACTCCCAGAGGACCTCCTCCATCTTGGCGACCTCCGCTAGCGGCCGCTCCAATGTTGTCTCGTTGCCGATCGAGTGGTCGTGGATTCGCTGGTCATGCCTTCTATCATCAAGATCCAGATAGCGCTCTCTCAGCTCAGGGTATTGGAACAGCGCTCCGATTGTCTTTATCCCTTGTTGAGATAACTCTTTATGCGTTTTAGGGCCAACTCCCGGTATGGACTCTACCGGGAGGGGAGAGAGAAAATCTTCCTCGGACCCAGGGGGGATATAGATAAAGCCGTGCGGCTTGGCCTTCGTAGCTGCAATCTTGGCCACGATCCGGCTGGTGGAAAGCCCTCCTGAGGCAGAAAGGCCCAAATCTTTTTCTATCCGCGCAAGAATCTTTCGGGCGGTCTTCGAAGGCGATCCAAAAAGCCTCTCGGTTCCAGTCAAGTCCACCAGCCCTTCGTCGATCGAAATGGCGTGGACCTTAGGGGAGTATTGTTCCAATATGGCGAAGACCTTGTCTGAGAATTCGCTATAAACCCGGCGTCGGTTGGGCAGAAAGATTCCCTGCGGACACAGTTTTTTTGCCTGAAATCCCGGCATAGCCGAACGGACTCCATATTTTCTAGCCTCATAAGAAGCTGACGTCACCACCCCCCTCCCACTCCGCCCACCGACAATAACCGGTTTGCCTTTCAAAGCAGGATCCAACACTTGCTCCACCGAAGCATAAAAGGCATCCATATCAACATGGAGATACCATCTCCTATGAATCTTAGACCTCATGAAGTTTGTCTCTTCCTTTCGACACCGTTGGAATCTCACTAAGACTTGGCTGCGAAGACCTCTGGTTTTAGCAAACTATGAGCTGGGCAAAAGTCTAGGGGATTATTATGGAGGGTTAGGAATCAAAGGGAAAGGGCCTATCTCTATACTTATGGAAGGGATAAAAAGCTGGTGATATAAAGTACCTCAACATTGGTGGGAGGGAAAACAGATGAAGCTGAGTGATAAGGTAGCTGGTGTGACCGGATCGGTAAGGGGGTTAGGATGGGAGATGGTGCAGGCGTTTGCCGAAGAAGGGGCAAAGGTCGTCATCTGTGATCTCGACCAAGGCGACGTGGATGGAGCCGTGGCAAGGTTGGCGTTGCCTCCAGGCAGAGTGTTAGGCCTGAAAGCGAATGTCACGGTGGAGCAAGATGTTCTTAATCTGTTTCAGAGGATCAAGGAAAAATTCAGCAGGCTTGATATCTGGGTGAACAACGCCGGTTTCAGTTGGCCACCAAAGCGGGCAGGAATGCTGGAGGTAGTAGATACTCCATTGGAAGACTGGCTTCAGGTCCTCACTACCAATCTCACAGGAACATTCTTGTGTGGCCGAGAGGCCTTGAAAATAATGAGAGTGCAGCGGAGCGGTTCAATTATTAATATCACTTCCAACCACGGAAAAGAGGGAAGGCCTCGAATGGGTCCTTATTGCGCTTCCAAGTTTGGTATCGAAGGGCTGACTCAGGTTTTGGCTCTGGAAAACAGCGCTCATACCATCAGAGTGAATGCGTTAAAACCTGGCGGCGCCGTGGCAACGGAAAGACACCGCAGTAATCCATTGAATAAAGGAAAGAAAGCGCTTAAGCCTGCGGTTATCAGAGACTGTGCAGTTTATTTAGCTTCGGATGAAGCAGCAGGGATCACAGGCCAGTCATTCACTGCTACAGAATGGAACGAACAACACGGGATCGAAGTTAAATACATCGTCGAGTGAACCCTGATTACGGTTCGTCCGTTGAGTCAGAAGATTTCCCTTTTAGAGCACGCCTCAGTTCCTCCCGTCCCCTTTTGCGGCTATATTTTTTCTTATCTTCGAAGCGCTGGCTGGGAGGAGGGATCTCTTTGCGGACTCTTTTTAGGGGTAAAGGAATCTTCTTTGCTGTCCTTTTGGAGGAGGAGGTCAATGGAGGAGCCCTTCGGCCCAGGCCTGCTCGCCATTGTTCGGAGCCACATGAGTAAAGGTGAGGGCGTCTCCGTCGACGTCGATCTTTACCCTCTCTCCCTCATGGAACTCCCCTTGCAGAATCTTTAAGGCCAGGGGATCCTGTATTAATCTCTGAATGGTTCGCTTCAGCGGGCGGGCTCCATAGACAGGATCATAGCCTTTTTCAACCAGAAACTCTTTAGCTTTGTCGGTTAGCTCAAGGCCGATCTTTCTATCGGCAAGGAGCTTCGTCAATCGCCTAAGCTGGATTTCCACGATCTCTTTGATTTGGCCACGGCCTAAGCTGTTGAAGATTACGGTTTCGTCAATGCGGTTCAGGAATTCCGGTTTAAAGGCCTCTCGCAAAGCCACAGTTACTCTGTGCTCCATCTCTTTCCGGTCTTTTTCACCTAGATCCCGGATGTATTGGCTTCCCAGGTTCGAGGTCATGATGATCACTGTGTTTTTAAAATCTACCGTTCTTCCCTGGCCATCGGTCATTCGACCATCTTCAAGAATCTGCAAGAGGGCATTGAAGACTTCAGGATGGGCCTTCTCGATCTCGTCAAACAGGACTACAGAGTAAGGCCTTCGGCGCACAGCCTCTGTCAGATAGCCTCCTTCTTCATAGCCAACGTACCCTGGAGGGGCACCGATGAGTCGTGAGACCGAGTGCTTTTCCATGAACTCAGACATATCCAATCGGACCATCGCTTGCTCGTCATCGAATAGGAACTCCGCTAGGGCGCGACATAGCTCGGTCTTACCCACGCCCGTCGGCCCTAAAAAGATGAATGACCCAGCGGGACGATTTGGGTCCTGGAGTCCAGCGCGGGCACGGCGTACCGCATTGGCGACTACTTGAATCGCCTGGTCTTGCCCGACAACTCTGAGCTTTAGTCTCTCTTCCATTTTCAGGAGCTTTTGGATCTCTCCCTCCAGCATCTTGGAGACGGGGATGCCGGTCCACTTCGCCACCACTTCAGCCACGTCCTCAGCATCCACCTCCTCCTTAAGCATCTTTCGGTCTTTCTGGAGGTTGAGGAGTTTTTGGTTCTCAGCCGCAAGCTCTTTGCTGAGCTGGGTGAGAACGCCATAGCGGAGTTCGGCCGCGCGGTTTAGATCCCCGCTGCGTTGCGCCTTCTGTTCCTCGATCTTCGTGGCCCCAATCTTCTCTTTCACAGAGCGGAGCTGCTGGATTGCCTCCTTTTCTTTTTTCCAGTGGGCCTTCAGTTCATCGGAAGTATCACGGAGTTCCTTGATGTCGCGTTCAAGGCGCCCGAGCCTTTCCTTGCTGGTTTTATCGTCTTCGCGCTTTAGGGCCTGTCGTTCGATTTCCAGTTGAAGAATTTTTCGCTCCACCTCATCGATCTCAGTTGGCATGCTGTCGATCTCGATTCTGAGGCGCGAGGCCGATTCATCAATAAGATCTATTGCCTTGTCCGGCAGGAATCGATCGCTAATATAGCGGTGCGACAGGGTGGCCGCAGCCACAATAGCTCCATCGGTGATACGGACACCATGGTGAACTTCGTACCTCTCTTTAAGGCCCCTGAGGATAGCAATGGTGTCCTGTACTGATGGCTCGCCAACAAGTATCGGTTGGAACCTTCTCTCCAAGGCGGGGTCTTTTTCCACCCGCTTGCGGTACTCACCCAAGGTAGTCGCTCCGACGCAGCGTAGTTCGCCGCGGGCCAAGGCCGGTTTTAACATGTTGGAGGCGTCCATGGCACCCTCCGCCGCACCGGCTCCCACTAAGGTGTGGAGCTCGTCAATGAAAAGTATGATCTGGCCACTGGCCTCGGTAACTTCCTTCAGAACCGCTTTCAATCGCTCCTCAAACTCCCCGCGATACTTCGCGCCGGCCACTAGAGCCCCCATGTCCAGTGCAACAAGTCTCTTGTCTTTCAGACTCTCCGGGACATCTCCGTTGACAATCCTGAGTGCCAATCCTTCCACAATGGCGGTTTTGCCCACTCCAGGTTCTCCGATCAAGACAGGATTATTTTTTGTCCGACGGGAGAGGACCTGTGTGACTCTACGAATTTCATCGTCACGGCCGATCACCGGATCGAGTTTTCCCTTGCGGGCGAGGTCCGTTAAATCTCGACTGTATTTCTCTAAGGCTTGGTATTTTTCCTCAGGGTTCGAATCTGTGATTCGCTGCGCTCCGCGAATGTCCACGAGGGCCCTGAGAATATGATCCTTGGAGGCTCCCAATTCTTTCAGGACTCTTCCCGCTTCCCCATCATCATCCACCATGGCTAACAAGAGGTGTTCGGCAGAGATATACTGGTCTTTGAGACCTTCGGCTGCGGTTTCAGCCCCTTCGATGACCTTTTTGAGACGCGGTGTGATGAATGTCTGTCCGACTCCTCCTCCCGTCACTTGGGGGAGATGATCCAAGGCCTTGCGGAGCCTGTCAAAAAGGGAGGTGGGGGGGGTTCCCAACTTCTGGAGCAACGAGAGGACCACACCCTCTTTTTGGCCCAGGAGCGCTACGAGGAGGTGCTCTACATCGACCGCCTGGTGGTTTCGTTTTTCCGCTAGCGCCTGAGCATTCTGTAAGGCCTCTTGCGATTTAATAGTTAGCTTATCAAGACGCATGGTTAAGCTCCGACAATCAAGCAAAAGTTAACCATCGTTAGGTGGTATGTCAAGAAATGGAGATCTGAATAGCGCGAGGGACGTTTAGTAAGCGAGGGAGATGATGGGATGGTTTTATTGCGTCGGTTTGTGGTTTGGATTCAGGACAATTCCTTTCCCCTTGACGATGTTGAACTCCTGCTGCGCTGGGTCCAGGGCAGTACCGCGCATCTTTTCTACTATTAGGGTGCGGACGAACCGCTCCTCCACCCATACCATCTCTAAGACGATACATCCGGAAACCAGATATTCCTCAAATCCATGCACGCTCCTTTCCCCTAGCCTGGGGGCATAAGAGGTAAGGAGATTAGTCGTTTCCATGTTGGCTTGGAGCGAATGGACCAACATACGCACGTTGTCTTGGAGGCGAGAGATTGAATCACCGGAGCCGATCAGTGGCCCCACCGGGTCGATAACCACACGCGATGCCTCCATCCTTTTGACATAGCTGGCTAAATCCGAGACGGTCTTTGACACGTCGATCTCTTTCTCTCTGCCTGCCCCCATGCGGGCACTAAAGTAAGGAGAGGCGTCGAGGATCAGGAGGTCCTTCTTTTCAATATATTGTGATAAATCCCAACCTAGCGAGGCTGCTTGTTCCATGACGTCAGCAGGTTTTTCATCGACGGCGACATAGACCGCCTTTTCTCCCTGCATGAGCCCCCTAATGAGAAACTGCAAGCAGAAGATGCTCTTGCCTGTACCGGGTTCGCCTGTAACAAGGTAAGACTTGCCTGACGGGAATCCACCCTCAAGGAAGGGATCAAGGCCCGCGATTCCGGTAGATATCCTCTTTTTACTCATAAGCTCGCATTGTTAGCAAATTTTCCTTGTTTTGAAAAGGCGTTGAAGTTATCTGCTGATCTCTCTTGCCTGGACTGCAATCGCTTGCGCAGCCGTTCACGACGGATCTGGCTATTGAGCGAACCGTACAGGCGGTCATAGTTATAGGAGTTTATTTCAATGGTTGGAGCTGTTGGCTTCGGGATCTCCGTAATTATGCATACCGATTTTGTTTGATATGGAAGCCAATCCCGAGGGTGAGATCGGGACTTGATTTCTCCCAGATCAACCAATGGACTTCTAGCCCTGTTTCCACCGCCTGTTGCTGGTGCGCCAAGAGTCTCTGCCTTTTGCCGCGAGGAGGGTTTTCCTTTCTCTGAGTTCAGACCTTACCTTTTCAATCTCTGCTGACATCTGTTCTTGGAGCTTTTTGACCTGTTCCTTTTCGGCCTCAAGCGAAGAGCTCTTTTCCACTAACTGCGCATCTCGGTTTTCCAGGGATTCCTCTCTCGCTCTCTCCTGACTTTCCAAGTTGTAGATCTTGGCATTGAGACTTTCCTCAGCCCTTTGGACCTCACTGGTAGCTGACGCCTGAGCTTGCCTGGTAACGGATTCCACTCGTGTCATTCGCTCCACAAGGACATGCATTTCGGACTTGAGGTCTCTGAGCTGCGCGTCGCGGCTCTCCAGGGGCCCGTCCTTTTCTCTGAC
>JBOHVJ010000136.1:0-5295 GCA_050735075.1 Binatia bacterium | reverse complement strand
TGGCTACGCGGACCGTTAAGAAACCGCTGGATTTAAGCACCAGCGCAGATGGTCTGCCTCTCAGAGAGGTAGGCTATTGGTCTCTCAACAAGCTTCGATACCTTGCTGCCTATGCCTACATTTTTGCGACTTCAATGAGGCAAAAGTGGTTTACAGTTTACATCGACCTGTTTGCGGGACCAGGGAAATCCCTGGTCAAGGACACGGGAGAAGTCGTTAAAGGGTCACCACTAGTAGCCCTGGAATTGGTTTATCCATTCAACAGGTATATCTTTGTCGAGGCAGAGCCTAAAGCGTTAAACGCCTTGGAAAAGCGGGTCGCGCCATACAAGGAAAAGGTGGAAATCCACACGAAAGGCATCGATTGCAATGCGGCACCGAGAAAAATCACGTCGCTTGTTCCTCCTAATTCCCTTACCTTAGCCTTCATTGACCCAGAAGGTTGCGATGTTCATTTTTCTACCATCCAGGCTATGGCTGAAACCGGACGGGTTGATTTATTCATGACCTTCCCTATGGGTATGGACGTAAAGCGCAATGTTGATAAGGCTGCGCGATCCCCTGGCCCAGAGCTGACAAAATATGACCACTTCTTTGGCTCAACAAACTGGCGGCAGACCTACCTCACAGCGCTGTCTTCTAGAGGATGGAAATTTGCCATACGCAAGACAATGGAATTCTACAAAGACCAACTAAAGCAACTCGGTTATGTTCAAGTAGATGCCTCGGATGAGATCCTCATAAAAACCACCAAGACAAATGTACCCCTTTATTACCTCGTTTTTGCATCAAAGCACCCCAGAGGTAAGGACTTTTGGAAAAAGATATCTAGTAGAACTCCCTCGGGTCAAACCAGTTTCAAATTTAACGAATGACAGACCACCAAGATGGCAGACAGTGAAAAACAGACAGAAGAGTTTGGGTCGAATGGCGAAGGCTTGGTAGCCGAGCCAAGACCAGCTTACGGCCCGGAGATTCCGCAGCAGAAGGAGTTTTTTAAATCCCTGCGCGCTTCGGGCACGTGCCGGTAGCGGAGGAGCCTCTAGGCTATGACAAGGAGCGGCGCTTCGAAGGTCACTATCCCCGCATAGAACTTCCCTTCCAGGCCGTAGACGTGGTCAGGATATGGTCTTTAAAGTGGTAACGAAAACGCAAGTAGACCCCTCTGATTGGAGCCTAGGGCAAGATGTGAAAGTTGAAGACAGCAGCAGCGGAGGTTCTTCCACGCGGCCTCAAATGGGGGAGCCATTAAAGGAAAAAGCGGATTTCCCAGGGGACTATCGGGCTTTGCTATGGGTTGCCTTATTTCTCTTAGTCTTATACATGCTAAAGGGATAAGAGAGATTTTATGGATAAACAGGATTCCATGTCACTGAGCAGGCTCCTCTTTGACCTCGGGTCGCGTCTAGGCTCCTTGGAAGGCTATCTATATAGCGAAGAACGAGTGGAGGAAAAATATCTTCATGGATGGCTGCAAAATATAGATCGCGAGTTCAGATCTCTTCCGTCTGATGAAAGAAATGAGATCGCAACGGACTATTTAGAACTGTTGAAAAAGGTGCAGGCCCTACTCCGGAGGCTTTATGGAGAGGAGAACGGCAATACACTTCAAGTTAAGGAGATGATGGTGGACCTGAAAGGGGGGAACCCATGAAGAGGGTTATCATCGAAATGATCAATGAAGAGCTTTCCGGGGGAAGCAACGCCGAGATCGGGCTTAAACTGGGGGATATCGTTAGCCAGAGTCTCCATTGGTGGCACAGTCAGCTTGGAGATAGGGATCCTATCAAGATGGATCGTTGGCGAGTTGAGTCGATCGAGGTCAAAGAGATTCCTCCAGCAAACCGTTAGCCTGTTATTAACAGAGCCTCTTTGGCTTCCTACAAAAAGTGGTGCAGACGATGCTCGGAATCATACTCCTCATCCTAGGACAAGCAATTACAACTATACCTATAACTGTCACAGTAGTTCAGAGTCATAGAATCAGCTTACCAAACCACACCACCATCCATGTAACAACGACTAGTAAGGACCAGCCTCAAGTACCGCCACAGATAAAACAGGAAAAAGATAAGACTATAATAAACTTTTGAGCCGATGAGGCTTAGTGGTCTTGAAAAGGGTCTTGTCATACGTTTTTTCTTCGCCTAAGATGATAACTCAGGCTGAAAACTATTATGGTCGTTACCAAACGCCAAAAAGAGATTCTCGACTACCTAAAAGATTACACTACCCGGTTTGGCTACGCTCCCACTCTTGCCGAGATTGGACAACGCTTCGGTCTTACTTCATTGGCAACAGTCCATAAGCATTTAAAAAACCTAGAGGCAAAGAGATTAATTCGCAGACAATGGAATCGAAGTCGGGCGGCCGAGCTCATTAACCCTTCACGGAAGAGGCCGGGGGTGGTGGAGCTCCCTCTTTTAGGAACGGTCGCTGCTGGTACGCCAATCGAGGCCCTGGAGACGGCAGATACGCTGGTGGTTCCCCAAGAGTTTGTCCAGGGGAAAGACACCTTTGTCCTCAAGGTCAAAGGCGATTCGATGATCGATGAACAGATCCGAGATGGCGATCTCATCCTAGTCCAGGCCCGTTCGACCGCTGAGAATGGAGAGACAGTAGTTGCCCTAGTCGATGGCGAGGCGACGGTGAAGAAGTTCTATCGCGAGAACGAGGACAAGATCCGACTCCAGCCTGCCAATGAAAATTTCAAGCCGATCATTGTAAGCAGCAATCAGGTAGAGATCCGCGGCCTTGTTGTCGCAGTGATCAGGAAGTATTAAACAAAAGAGATGCATACCAACCAGCTCATCCACGAAACCAGTCCCTACCTCTTGCAACACGCCCACAACCCTGTCGATTGGCATCCTTGGGGAGAGGAGGCCTTCCAGAAGGCCAAGACTGAGAGTAAACCCGTCCTGCTAAGCATTGGCTACTCTGCCTGTCATTGGTGCCATGTCATGGAGCAGGAGTCTTTCGAAAACGAGGAGATCGCTGCTTTAATGAATGACAATTTCGTCAACATCAAGGTAGACCGGGAGGAACGGCCGGACCTGGATGAGATCTACATGAATGCGGTCCAGATGCTCACCGGACGCGGGGGCTGGCCCATGACGGTTTTTCTCACGCCTGAGGGTAAGCCATTCTATGGAGGCACCTACTTTCCCCCTGAGGATCGCTACGGTGTCCCAGGCTTCCCCAAGATCCTCAAGGCCGTTGCCGAGGCCTATCGGGAAAGGCCGCAAGAGGTCGAAAAGAGTGTCGAGCAAATCCTCAATGCTCTAAATCGCCCCTCTAACTTCCAGGAGAGCCAGCGCCCATTTTCTCGCGATACTATGGCGCAGAGCGCGGAACAGCTCTCTCAGGCATATGACCCTGACTATGGGGGGTTGGGCCGGGCGCCCAAGTTCCCTAACGCAGGCGTCTTTGAATTCTTCCTCCGTCACTACCGACTATCGAAAAACCGCCATTTCCTGGAGATGGTAACGCACACCCTGACCAAGATGGCAGAGGGAGGAATCTATGACCATCTAGGGGGCGGCTTTCATCGCTACTCAGTGGATGAGAAATGGCTGGTGCCTCATTTCGAGAAGATGCTTTATGACAACGCCCAGCTCATTCGCACCTACGTTCAAGTTTTTTGCCTCACCCAAGAGCCCCTTTTTAAGCGCGTTGTCGAAGAGACTTTGGGATACCTTCTCCGTGAGATGCTCCACCCCGAAGGGGGTTTTTACTCCACCCAAGACGCCGATAGTGAAGGTGAAGAGGGAAAGTTTTTTATCTGGAGCCCCGAAGAGATCATGCGGATCGTGGGCGAGGAGGCGAGTGAGATCTTGTGCCGCACATACGACGTCAGTGACTTCGGCAATTTTGAGGGCAAGAACATCCTCCATCCCATCTTGACCTTGGAACAGTCAGCCAAGCTCTTCAAGAGAGACCTAAAAGAGATCCAGGGGATGATGGCTGAGGCCAAGACCAAGCTCTTTCAGGAGAGGGAGAAGAGGGTGAAGCCTTTCCGCGACGAAAAGATTTTGATCTCATGGAATGGACTTATGCTCTCCGGTTTGGCAGAAGCCAGCAAGATTTCTCCTGACGCGCGCTATCTGCAGGCGGCTGAAAAAACCGTAAATTTCATTTTCACAAAGATGTTTGAAGGTGGCCTTCTCCTCCACACCTGCAAAGACGGCCAAGCCAAGCTCCACGGCTACCTCGATGACTATGCCTTTCTGATCGTGGGCCTATTGGATCTTTATGAGGCTAGCTTGGAACGCTCAACCTTGGAACAGGCCCTGCAGCTCGCCGAGACGATGATCCGCGAGTTTTGGGACGATATTGAAGGCGCGTTTTTCTACACCGGCAAGTCCCACGAACAGCTCATCAGCCGGACCAAGCCAGCTTTTGATGGCTCCATCCCCTCGGGGAATTCCATCGCGACCCAGGCTCTACTCAGGCTCTATCACTACACCGGAAGGGAGGACTATCTCAAAAGGGCGGAAAAGGTCTTGCGCCTTTACTACGATGCCATGGAAAAGCAGCCCTTTGGCTTTGCCCACATGCTCTCAGCCCTGGACTTCTATCTGGAAAAACCTAAAGAGATTGTCCTGGTGGGAGAGAAAAAAGATCGAGCCACCCAGGATTTACTGAGCAAGATTCACTCTCTTTACCTGCCCAATAAGACCTTACAATTGGTTGCCCCTGGTGAGTCTTTAAAAAAGACCTCTCCGCTGCTTGAAGGCAAAACTCAGCTTAACGGCAAACCAACTGTCTATGTCTGCCACAACTTTACCTGCTCTCAGCCGGTTACGGAGTGGGAGGAGCTGAAGAAGTTATTGGAAGGATAGGAATCACTCCGCATAAACATCCTTCTCGGTGAGAAAGCCGTTCCAGAGCATCCGTGCGCTATGCTGAACTACTCGAAAAACTAGAAGCTGTGCTCACGTTTTGTGAAAACCTGGAGCTAGGCGACCAAGTGAAGAAAAGTCGGTTCAAAGAATATCGAACATTGATAAAGAAACTATGTTCCATCATCGACTCCTACTCTTTCGACAGCTTGCCCGCAGAAATCAAGAAAGAGTTAAGCGACCGAAACCTTGAGTATGTATTGTCACTCACTGAAAGTGTGGAGTTAGTCGAAACGATGGACTACTTGAAAACCTGTGACGAAGAGATTGCACGGGAAAAACTCACCAAAATCCTCGGCGGTCCCTTGCTGCCGAAAGATGAAGACGGGAATTCCAACGAAGCACGCAACACGCTTTTCGAGGTCAATCTCGCGTCTAAACTTTGGTCTGCTGG
>JBOHVJ010000135.1:0-12391 GCA_050735075.1 Binatia bacterium | reverse complement strand
ATCCTGCAGAGATCAGCGGAGGGATGAAGAAACGGGCGGCACTAGCCCGAGCCTTGGCCCTGAGCCCGAGAGGCCTCCTCTATGACGAACCGACGACAGGCCTGGATCCTGCCATGACCCACCGGATCAATCGGTTGATTCGCGACCTGCAAAGAAAATTAGGTGTCACTTCAGTGGTTGTCACGCACGACCTTCAGAGCGCCTTTGCGGTAGCGGATCGCCTGGCTTTTCTTTACAAAGGAGAGATCCGGTTCGTCGGCACAAGGAAGGAAATTCAGGCATCCGAAGACCTCTCCCTGCAAGAATTTCTTTCCACCACGTGATGGAGACTTCTCTATGAAACCAACTCAGACCATTCAGATTCAAATCAGAGTGGGCCTTCTGATACTTGCTTCCCTAATTATTCTGGGCGGTACCATCCTTCTGATGGGAAGAGAGAGGCGCTTCTTTGAGAACAAGGTCCCCTTTGAAATCCGTTTTTCTCGCACCATCGGCCTCAGGCAAGGAGCTCCGATCAGCCTCACCGGTGTCACAGTGGGTTCGGTTGAGAGCCTTACGTTTCCACAGGACATCCGGCAGCATTACATCGTGGTTCGAGTGAAACTAGTCGGAGAGGTGGCACCCCGCATCCGCAAGGACACGGTAGCCCGGATTCGCACCCAGGGGCTTTTAGGCGATAAATTTATCGAACTTTCAGGGGGGAGCTTCCAGAGTGAGCCCGTGCCCCCAGGGGGTTTGATCCCTTCCATCAATCCGATTGACTATGAGGCCCTCTTGGGCGAAGGCGGAGGTGTGGTCGAAAACTTCATAGAGGCTACCACCTCTCTCAAGAGTATTCTTAAGTCGATAGAAGAAGGGAAAGGGGTGCTGGGACAGCTCGTCGCTTCGGATAAAGCTACGAATTGGACCGAAACCGCCAACAATCTTCGTTCCGCTTCCGCCTCCTTGAAGAATATCCTCCATTCGGTTGAGAAAGGGGAGGGGGTTTTGGGACAACTGATCCAGAACAGAGAGGCGGGACGGGTGATGATGGAAGACTTAAGAATCAGCTTGGGTCAAATGCGGAGGGCGACTGAGTCATTACAGAAGACCACAGAAAAAATCGACCGGGGTGAAGGGACTTTGGGGACTCTGATTCAAGATCCTAATGCGGGAAAGGAAATACTCACTAGCCTCAGGCGATCCGCCGCTAACCTCGAGTCCGTGACTCGCCAGCTCCGGGAAGGGGGCGGGATCCTCCAGAGGCTGATAGCCGACAAGGCCTACGCGGATCGCCTACTCGGCCACTTGGATCAAACCACGAGGGACCTGGCTCACATCACCGGGAAGATTGAGAGGGGGGAAGGGACTATCGGTGCCTTGGTGAACGATCCTGCACTTTATAAAGATGCTAAAGAGCTGGTGGGAAATGCAAAGGGGAGCTGGCTCTTTTCTATCTATCGATTCCTCCGTAATCTGGGTTCCTCCAGGGAAGATTCACCATCCAGAGGGACAAAAGAAGAGGCGAACTAGAGAGTTCCTCAACGAACCGATCGACCACGAGTCAGCGCTTGGTTCAGTAAGGGGGAGTTCCGATAGCCGTCCTTTTGATTAGAGCCTACTAGGACCGTGTAGAGGGAGAGCTTCGAAAGCTTATAGGCCGTTTCCGGTCTCAGTTCTGTCGCCTGGATAAAAGGTTTCAATTTGAGATTGGTGCGCCACCCCAGCCGTCGGGTCACCGGGTCTAGGGCCTCGGTCAGAAAGCCCAGGACTGGAAAATTGCTGGTGAAGTGGTTCACGATCACAATGCTTCCCCCAGGCCGGCACACTCGCTTGGCCTCTTCCACCATCTTGATGGGATCAGGGACTACTGTGACTACATGAAAGGCCATGACGTAATCGAAACTATTGTCGGGAAAATCCAGATGGAGGGCATCCATTTCCAAAACCTTTAAGTGCGTCCACCCGTTCTCTTCAATCTTCCCTCGAGCGCGCGCCAGCATATCGGGTGCTAGATCGACTGCTACCACCTCGCAGTGGCGAGGATAGGCGGGAAAAGAAGTGCCGGTTCCGGCCCCCACTTCCAACACCCTTGCCCCGCGCGGGATATTGAGGTCTTCAATGACCCGCCTTAGCCGGGAATAGAACATCTTGCCAAATATTTTGTCGTAAAGCGGTGCGAAGTCCGAATAGAGCTTGCTTTCATGCGCCTCTATCTCACCCATGATCCCAACCTCAAGGCTCGATCCTAACCCCGGTGGGATTAGGCGGCTCGAATCTCTCTTGCCTGGTTTTTGTTAAAGGTGGAGATATCCCTTTTCCGAAACCGCCATTGCTTTCCCATCTTGAAGCCAGGCAATATGTTTTTCCGAGCAAACTCATTAACCGTGTCAGGGCTGAGATCCAAGATCCTGGCAACTTCCCGGCTGTTTAACAGGTCTTCCTCTCTTTCCAACATAAGGCCTCCCTCTTAGCGATGATCTTCAGTCGACCAACGGCACAGGCTGTGTTTTCTAGCAAGTTACCTAATGTCTGTCAAGGCAAAACCGATTTTTTAGTCCAAATCTCAATTGTCTCACTCTTCAGAATTTCAACTGTCTCGATGCAAAGCCCCAAGGTAGTCCGCTTCAAGCTGATAGGAAGCTCTAACAGCTCGTTACCCTAGCCCCCACGTGACTTGCGCCCTTGGTAAAGTTGCTTTAGGATCTCATCTTCTGGCTTGGTTCCCATGACTAAGGTCTTGAAAATTGCGAGTATCGTTGGGATCGCCTTAGCGCTTCTTTTCGGAGTTCTCCTTTTTGCCTTTTACCACCTGATCCAGGTCGGTGAATTTCGGCGTTTCCTCATCAGTGAATTTGAGAAGCGAACCCAGTTGAAAGTCGAGGTGGGAGAGGCGGAGTTGCAGATGGGCAGAGTGGTAGGGATTTCCTTTCGAGATTTTACCTTGCTTGAGCCGGATAGCACCCACCCCATGATGACAGCCCAAAAGATCCTGATCCGAGTAGCCTTGCTGCCCCTATTAGAACGCAAAATGATTTTCAACGAGATCCGTTTCCATCAGCCCGCATTCCAGGTTGTGCGCGATGAAAGTGGCAAGGTCCCTTTATTGGACTTGATGGTCAGCTTTCTATTCCAGAAACAAAAGGAGGTTCAGTTTACCCTTGATTTGCGCGAAATCAGATTTGAAAAGGGGCATATTAGCTTTCTGGATCATCGAGGGGAACAAGACCCCATTGTGACGCACCTTCGAGAAATAGATTTGAATCTCCGGCGCATTCCGGCCAAAGGCTTCTCCCGCTCAGGATCCCAGGTCCCGATCGAGGTGGCAGATCATGGGGAAGGAGAACCAGCGCTGGAGTTTAGTTTCAAGGCGGCCATTGAGAAAGATGGCAAGAAGGTAGGGTTCCTGTCCAAGGGGAAAGTTCTTTTTCCCAAGGAAGGGTTTGAGCTTCGACAAGCATGGTTCGACGCGGACATGCGAGTTGAGGCCTTGCCGACAGCTCTATTCTGGGATTATTACGGCCAGCTTCTCCCGATCAAGGCAATGCATGGGACCCTCGGTTCGCGCCTGCGCTGGCAGGGTAGCTTAGCCAAACGAGTCCACGTGAAAGGGGAAATAGACTTTAAGCGGCTCGCGGTTGATGCAAGCGATATCTTTGCCGGCGAATTGGCGCCCGGGGATGGGCGCCTGGTGTTGGAAATGGAGTTGGGGCCCCAAGAGATTCGCTTTTCGCGTTTTGACTTGCGTTCCCAGGAGATCACTCTGGCTGGGCAAGGAGCCGTGCGATTCTTAGAGAAAGATTGTTATCTAGAGGTGCGTCTCGCGACGCCTTTCCTGCCGCTCCAGTCAGCGCGGAAATATATTCCTTTAAAGATTCTTAACTCGCCCGCTTGGGGACAGCTTGTCCATGCCCTAAATCAGGGAGAGCTGAGGCTAACCAAGGCCGAAGTTTCCGGTCGGTTGTCTCAGCTCCGTCAACTTGAGCCGGGCTTTGAAAACCATATCGGGATAGATGCCGAAGTGCGCCGGGCAGGAGGCGACGTGGAAGGAGACCGTTACCTCCCAATCCGGGGTGTCAGCGGTCGGTTTGTCCTGGAGAAGGGAATTCTCTATTACAAGGGCGTCCACGGCTACTACGGGCAGTCCTATTTGGCGGAGGTAGAGGGAAGCCATAAGGGAGTTCTTAGGGATCGAGGTCTTCTTGAACTTCGAGTCAGGGGAGAGGTGGACCTTGGGGAGTTACGGGAACAGTTGAAGATGGGGCTTCTCCCGGCGCAAGCAGACAAGGTCACGGCCAATCTTAACGAATTAGGTGGCAAGGGGAAGATCGGACTCTTCCTGCGGGAAGACTTTGCATCGCAGCACCACTATGAAGGTCAGCTCTCTTTGGAGAACGCGCGTCTCCAGATAGGTGACATTTCTCTCACTCAAGTTAGGGGGGACCTATCTGTTTCACCAGACGAGATCCGTGCGGAAAGGGTGACCGCCCTCCTCTCCGGGTCTCCCCTCCATATCCAAGTCACCTTGAGAAACTACTTGTCTGATGGGTCAGTCTTTGACCTGAAGCTGGATTCTCCCGGCGTCAAGGCCGGAGATGTGAGTCGAATTCTCTTTTCTCGGGGCTCCCCGACGGATCCGGGAACGGTCCGTGGGAATATCCGCTATCAGGGCCCCATGAATTCCACAAAGGAACGGGTGCTAAGCGGTTCTTTGGAACTGGCAGGGGTCCGACTTCCTTTGAGACCTTTCACGCAGCCTTTGCAGGACCTGTCGGGTAAAGTGAGGTTTGATGAAAAAGGCATTGATTTTCTGGGGCTCAAGGGTCGATTGGCGGGCTCCGAGTTCGACTTTACCGGCCAATGGAGGGATTCCGAGCGGCCCCAGATGGTCTTTTCGCTTGTCTCGCCGGTCATGGACCTTGGTCATCTTCTGTCTCAAATCGATTCGGTCGCCGACGAATGGTACGACCGTCTTCAGGCCAAAGGGAGGGTCAGGATCAATAAAGGTCGATACAAAGGCTTTGAGTTTTCAGAACTCGGTACCGATCTCGTGTTAGAGAAGAGAGTATGGCGTTTGGATAACTTTTCCGCTCGGTCCTTGGGGGGGACCGTTCACGGGAATGGTTACTTTATCGATGACCCGAAGGGGCTCCGTTTTTCAGTCGAACCTAAGGTTCAAGGAGTCCCGGTCCAAGGATTTCTTGGCTGGTTCGATATCGGCACCAGGGAAATTACCGGCAATGTTAATCTTGCTGGTAAGCTGGAGTCGAGTGGGGAAACAGGAACTGAAATCAAGCGAAATCTGAGCGGGAATTTTCAGCTTGAAATCAAAGACGGAGTCGCGAGGCGTATGCAGCTATTAGTGCGGATTCTTAGCCTTGTGGATCTAACCCGTTGGTTCTCTTTCCAGTTGCCAGATTTCAACCAGAAGGGCATTCGTTTTCGGAGTGTGACCGGAGATTTCAAGGTCGATAAGGGAATTTACTCGACAGAGAACTTCTTAGTTGACAGCGATGATATCAGCATCACAGGGGCGGGTCAGTTCGATGGTCCGAACGAGGTTATCGACGCTGTTGTTGCGCTCCGGCCTTTTCCTAGGATGGGCTCGATCGTCAGCTATATACCGCTTATCGGTCCTGGGATAGCTGCAATTAAAGATTCTATTATGGTGGCAAGCTTTCGTGTCCAAGGACCGGTGGAGGAAGCAATCATAACTCCTGCCCCTTTGAGCACCCTCTCCGAGTTCTTTTTCAGCGCTCTTAAGATCCCGCAAAGGCTCATTACACTTCCCGGTGCAGAAAAGAAGTGAGCTGGCAGATTACGCTTTACACAAGGGAGGACTGCTGTCTCTGCGAGGAGATGAAGGAAGTCGTGCGGAAGGTGGCCAGTGAGTTTACCTTGGAGATAGAGGAGGTCGATGTCGATGAGGTGCCTGATCTCAAGGAGAAATACGGAGATGAAGTGCCGGTCCTCTTCATCAACGGCCGCAAGGCCTTCAAGTACCGGCTGACGGAGAGGGGGCTTAAAAAGAGGCTGCGGACGTGAGCATCGGTGCCGCAAATCGGAGAGGAGTAACGGTGACTGCGGGGGCAGACTTTGCTTTCTAGTCAATCCTTTGCTTGTCAGATCAGCGCGAATGACCATTAAGCCACTTGAGCTAACGCACAGGGATCTTTAGCATCTCTTTGGGCTCTTCTTGGAGCGCGGAACTCACTCCTCGCCTCTTTCGTTGCAGATAAGTCATCAGCAGTGTAAAATTTTCTGCATGGGCAGCCTGGGCCGATTAAAGAATTACTTCTGGCGCTACTGGAGACGTTACCTTCTTGGAGCCGTCTGCCTCTTCGGCACCGCGACGCTGGTTATGTGGATCCCATGGTGGATCCGCGAGGGTGTCAGGGTCATCGAGAGTGGCGGTGCGGTTGAGGATGTCACCTTTTACGCCGTGATCATTGCCGGTGCGGCAGTGGCTCAAGGGATCACGCGAACTCTTTCCCGCTTTCTCATCTTCAACGCGGCCCGGGATGTCGAATATGATTTGCGTAACGATCTCTTCGCGCATCTAGAAAAGCTACCGGTCGCCTACTATCACTCTCAAAGGACCGGGGACCTCATGTCCCGCGTCATCAATGACATCTCCTCGGTACGTATGCTCTTAGGGCCGGGAATCCTGAATTTCATTAACGCTCCACTCTATTATCTCTACGCGATCGTCCTGATGTTTTCCATGGATAGCCGGATGACTCTGGCGGCTATGCTCCCATATCCGATCCTGATTTGGGCGGTGCGAAATTTTCGGGGAAAGGTCCTTAAGAGCTCGCGCAGGGTCCAGGAGCAAATGGCCGAGCTGAGCAGCTATGTCCAGGAGAATCTCAGCGGGATGCATGTGGTGAAGGCCTACGCCCAAGAGCTTAACCAGACTCGTCAGTTTGAGACGCTCAACGAAGATTATCAGAAAGAGAGCATGGAACTGGCGCGGCTTCGCGGCCTGGTTGAGCCGTTTATGAAGGGCATCAACGGCTTCACGATCCTCATCGTGATTTGGTACGGGGGTATCAGGGCCATCAGAGGGGATCTGATGATCTCGGATTTGGTGGCGTTCATCGCCTATTTGAACGTCCTGGCTTGGCCCACTGCCGCTTTCGGTTGGATGCTTTCTCTCGTGGAAAGGGGACGGGCGGCCATGGAGCGGCTTGAGGAGATTTTGAAAGTCGAGCCGGAAATTTTGAGCCCTCCTGTTCCGCTTCGACTCAGAGACTCAGAGGGAGGCATCGAGTTTCGTAATGTCTGGTTTGCCTATAACCGGCAGACCAACGGTCGGGCCATACTCCGGGACATCAATTTCACCTTGCCCCGCGGTCATACGCTCGGCATCGTAGGCCGCACCGGAGCAGGGAAGACTACCCTAGTTCAACTTCTTTCCCGTCTCTATGATGTCTCTTCCGGAGAAATCCGGCTCGGGGGAAGGGACATTCGTACCCTGTCGCTCTCCGAACTACGGAAGACTCTGTCCTATGTGCCGCAGGATCCTTTTCTCTTTTCAACTTCGCTGCGGCGTAACCTAGCCCTCGGGAGAGACGAGGTTTCAGACGAGGAGATTCAAAAGGCCGTTCGGCTTAGCAAGCTGGATCGGGATATAGAGATCTTTCCCCAGGCACTGGATACGATTGTGGGGGAGCGGGGGATCACGCTCTCAGGAGGTCAGAAACAGAGGGCGACCCTGGCACGCGCCCTTCTTTTGAATCCACCGGTTCTTGTCTTGGACGATTGCCTCTCCAGCGTGGATGCGGAAACCGAGGATGAGATTCTGAAGGGACTCAAGGCTATATTCAAAGAGAAGACCTGCATCATTGTTTCGCACAGGATCTCCGCGGTCAAAGAGGCAGATGAGATTTTAGTCTTGGAAGAGGGCGAGATCATAGAGAGAGGAGACCACCAGGGCCTCCTCCGCAAAGACAGCCTCTACGCTGAGTTTTTCCGCCAGCAGCAGTTATCCGAAGAACTGGAGCGCATCTGAAGATGGGTGGGCAAAGGGACGTAGGCAACAAAACGACCGGAGACGGAAGACCGAAGACCGGTCAGCGGTCCCCGGTCCCCGGTCATGAGGAAGAAATTTTTGGCAAGGCCTATGACCTCAAGCTTATCAGGAGGCTTTGGCGATTTATTCTCCCCTACAAGGGTCTCTTCTGGTTCTCTCTGACGCTCCTTCCTCTGCAGCAGGCCTTCGGTCTTGCGCAGCCCTATATCATGAAGGTGGCGATCGATGGATACATCGCAGGCGCCGATCTGTGGGGACTTGGAAGCATGGGGTTGCTCTTTGCCTTGGCCCTAGGTGGAGAAGCTGTTACCTCTTTCTTCCACTATTACTTTACCATGCTGGTAGCCCAGAAGTGTCTCGCCGACTTGCGGGTAGCGATTTTCTCGCACGTGCAAAGGCTTCCCATGAGCTACTTTGATCGGAATCCGGTGGGTCGTCTGGTGACCAGGATGACAACAGATGTGGATGTCCTACAGGAGATGTTCGCTTCTGGGGTGATGACCTTGGTTTCGGACTTTATCATGCTGGGGTGGATTGTTGTGATCATGTTTTACCTGCATGTGGAACTGGCTCTGATTTCTTTGGTGTTGATTCCTCCGTTGGCATTGGCGATCAATTTCTTCCGCATTAGGGCGCGCCAGACCTATCGTCTCATTCGGGAGAGGATCGCGCGCATCAACGCCTATCTGGGAGAGGCCATTTCCGGCATGGGCATCATTCAGCTCTTTGTTCGAGAGGAGAAAAGTTATCGGGAATTCGACGAACTCAACGGAGCCCACCGGGATGCCAACCAGTGGTCCAACACCTACGAGGCGGCCCTCTACTCAATGGTGGAAGCTGCCGGTTCGGTGAGCGTGGCCCTCCTACTCTGGCACGGTGGCGGGGAGGCCTTGCACGGAATTATTGGCATCGGGACGCTGGTGGCCTTCAAGGAATATATTCACCGCTTCTTCGTTCCCCTGCGCGACTTCAGTCAGAAATATACGGTCATGCAATCGGCCATGTCCTCGGCCGAGCGGATCTTCCATCTCCTCGATACGCCAGTATCACTATCGAGCCCTTCCAGGGCTGTAGTTCCCAAGTCTTTTCGGGGAGAGATCGTCTTTAAAGACGTTTGGTTTAATTATAAGGAAGGTGAGCCGGTTCTCCGAGGCGTGTCGTTCCGGATAGAGCCTGGAGAAAAGGTGGCCGTAGTGGGGGCGACCGGTTCTGGGAAAACCACCATCATCAAGCTGCTCAGCCGTTTCTACGATATTCAGCGCGGTTCCATACAGGTCAGCGGGGTGGACGTCCGCGATTGGGAGCTTCAGGCCCTGAGACGGCACATCGGTGTGGTTCTTCAAGATGTCTTTCTCTTTTCGGGTAATGTCCGGACGAATCTTTGTCTTGGAGATCAGTCGATCCCCTTAGAGGGGATTGAGAGGGCTGCGCGAGTCGCAAACGCAGAAGGTTTTATCAATCGCCTACCTGAGCGGTTCGAGTCGCTCGTGAGAGAGAGAGGCAGCAACTTCTCGACAGGCCAGCGGCAGCTACTGGCCCTGGCCAGAGTCCTGGTATTCCAGCCGGAGATCTTGGTTTTAGATGAAGCGACCTCCAGCGTGGACACGGAGACGGAGCTTCTTATCCAAGACGCGCTGGAGAAAATTATGCGGGATCGTACGTCTCTGGTGATCGCCCATCGTCTCTCCACGATCCGAAATGCCGACCGGATTATTGTCCTCCATCGTGGAGAAGTACGCGAGGTCGGCTCTCATACGGAGCTGCTCCAGAGGCGCGGTATCTATCACCGCCTCTACCAGCTCCAGTATCAACAGGAGGAACAGAGACTTGGGGTACAAGACACAGGGCTTAAGGTCCAAGACTAGTTCGCCCTTGAAGCTCAAATTTTACATCTCAAATTGCCCTCTCCTCGCACTCTCTTTGATTTCAGTCTTTCTCCTCTCTGGCTGCTCTCCCTTCTATGTTCTCCAGGCTGCTTATGAGCAAGGCAAGATCCTCTGGAGACGGGAATCTATTGAGAGAGTTCTACAAAAGCCTGATCTTGATTCGGAGACGAAGGAAAAGTTGAAACTGGTCCTCGCGGTGCGCGAGTATGCCGGGGAGTCTCTCGGGCTGCGAGTCGGTGGGAGCTATGCGAGCTATTCCTACGTGGACCGGCCCGTTGTTTCTTATGTGTTGATGGCAGCACCAAAGACCGACCTCGATCCCTATACCTGGTGGTTCCTTTTCGTTGGACGAGTTCCTTACAAGGGTTTCTTTTCTGAACAGGCGGCAAAGACAGAGGCCGAGTCACTCCACGCTCAGGGATACGACACCTATGTCCGCACCGCACCGGCCTACAGCACCCTCGGTTGGTTTGATGATCCTCTGCTTAAGCATCTCTTGAGGTATGACAAGATAACCCTGGCGGAGGTCATCTTCCATGAGCTTTTGCACAGCACCTTATTTGTCAAAGGGGCGGTGGATTTTAACGAGAGCCTGGCTAACTTTGTGGGGAACCGAGCGGCCATCCTTTTTTTTCGTGATCGCTACGGAGAGGGAAGCCCCGAGCATCTCAGGGCCAATCAAGCCTGGGAGGAGGAACTCGAGTTTTCTCTCTTTATCGCAGAGATGGTTCGTTCTCTTAGGGATCTCTATGGGAAGAAGGATGTGGCTGAGGAAGAGAAGTTGCGGTTAAGAGAGGAGATCTTCTCCCGTAGTCAAAAAGAATGGTCACGCCGGATTGAAAGCCGGCCAGCCCACCAATACCGAGGCTTTGGCAAACAGAACGTGAACAACGCGGTGATCGCCCATTACCTTCTCTATGTGAAGGATCTGGCGCTTTTCGAAAGCCTCTATCAAGCAAGAGGGAAAGACTTGCCGCGGTTGTTGGAGTTGATCGAAAAGTCCATCCCCAATAGTAGCAATCCCTTTGATGCGGTGCGAGAGCTTCTGCACAAAAGGGAGTAGGTGTCATGGCAGGAATCAGATGCCGGTGACTGCCTCTTTGAATCGCCGAATAGCATCGATGTGGGCGGAGGGGGTGGATAGCCCCGCTTTCATGGTGTCCACAGAGATGTGCGTCACGCCCAGCTTTTTCCATGCTGAGACCTCCTTTACCCATTCTTCAGGGGTTTGATTTCCGATAGAAATCCGACTTTCTATCCCGATACTCGCCGGGTCTCGACCTGCCTCTCTGGTGTAAGACCGGATCTTCTCGATGAGTATGCGTCCTTCTGCCGCGGGCTGATGCCTTGAGAACCAGCCATCGCCTAGACGAGCGACTCGCCTAAGCACCGGCTCAGCGCTCCCTCCTAGCCAGATCGGAATCGGTCTTTGAATGGGCAGAGGATTCAAACCAGCGTCGGTGATTTTGTGCCACTTACCGTGAAATGTCACCAGTTCTTGGGTCCAGAGGGCTCGTAGCACGGCGATTTGTTCCTCTGACCGGCGTCCTCTGTTTTTGAAATTCTCGCCTAGGGCCTCGTATTCCACATCGTTCCATCCAATACCGATCCCCAGACGGAGGCGACCTCCACTTAGAATGTCCACGACTGCCGCCTGTTTAGCTATCAACGCAGTCTGCCTCTGGGGAAGGATGAGGATTCCCGTAGCCAGCTGGAGTCGCCTTGTTATGCCTGCCAAGTAGCCAAACAAGACAAATGGCTCGTGGAACATGTGCTTATGTGTATAGGGTGGGCTCCATCCGGGGCGACTGGCCGGGTTCGCCCCGAGCACGTGGTCAAAGGCTACCAGATGATCGTAGCCGATCGACTCAGCGGCCTGGGCGTAGTCTCGGACCGCGATTGGATCCGCGCCTATCTCGGTCTGGGGAAAAACTACTCCGATAACCATGGATCCTCCCTCTTACTTTGCCATTACAATAGGTGAAAGGACCTTCTCCTGAAGCCAGGTGGAGAGATCTGTGAGACTTCGTGGGCTGATCTCATGCCCGATGTCGTATTCCCGGTACGTGACAGGGATGCTAAGGCTGCGCAGGATTTCTACCGACTTTCTGGCGCGGTCAACCTCGATCAACCCATCGCGTGAGCCGTGCTGGATCAATGTTGGCAGGCGGTCGCGCTCGGCTGGTGGAGGTGAGGTATCCGCCAGCTCTTGGGACAGCCAGGAGCTTAGGACGACAAGAGCGGAAAAGCGCTCTGGCTCGCCCAGTGCCAGACTATATGCCATCACTCCGCCCTGACTGAAGCCGAGCACGATGAGCTTGTTTGGGTCGATCGGATAGCGGGCCAGAGCCAGGTCGAGAAACGCCCTTAGATTCGCTCTGGCTGAGAGGATCGCCGGCATGTCAGGTGGGTCGCCCATCCTGAGAGGAAACCAGCCGTATCCCATAGCTCCAGGTCCAATGGGGACCTCAACCGGACCCTGGGGACAGAT
>JBOHVJ010000134.1:0-9233 GCA_050735075.1 Binatia bacterium | reverse complement strand
CTGCAGAGCCTTGCGCAGTTCCTCTGCAGAGCTAACATGCCGTTCGATGAACTTAAGCCCAAGGCGCTTCGCTTCCTCCCGCCCCAACTTGGCGGCCTCGGCGGGAACCCGGCTGCCAGGGTTGTAGAATGTTACCACCCGGGTGGCCTTTGGGAGAATCTCTTTAAGGATCTCAAGGCGTTTTGGCGTGAGGTCCCTGACCAGGAAGTGAACACCCGTGAGCCTTCCCCCAGGTCTCGCGAAGCTCTCCACGAGCCCCCCGGCGACTGGATCGCTACCCACGCCGAAAACGATCGGAATATTCGTTGTTGTCCCCTTCGCCGCTGTGATGACAGGAAGGGCGAGCGCGTATATCAGGCTGACTTTCTCTCGTTCAAGATTCCTTGCTGCCTCCTCTGCTTCCTTTGGATCGCCCTTCGTATCCCGGATTGCCAAAATAAATTGTTTCCCCTCTTCAAGCCCGAGTTCCTTTAGCCCCTCCCGCAGACCATCAATTGCTTCGTACAATGCGCCCCCTGGGAGGATAACACCGATACGATAGGCCTTCGGCTGCTGCGCCTCGGCCGGAAAGCTGAGAGCCAAGAGCATAGCGCCTAGAGCAAGGCCGTACAATTTTCGATTTTGGATCCTTCGGCCTTGCTCAGGACAGGTTTTAGATTTCCGATTGACGGAATGAGAATGCAAAGCCCGGATCAAAAATGTCGTCCGCATATGTTTTCTCCTCAATCTAAAATCGGCAATCATTCCATTTTAGATTTTGGATTTTAGATTTTCGATTGCCAACTCAAAACTAAAAACTCGAAACTCAAAACTTCTCACTTGATCACTTTGTCCGCCCGCACGAGTACATTGGGCGGAATCGTGACTCCAATCTGCTTAGCCGTTTTGAGATTGAAGATCAGCTCAAACTTAGTCGGCCGCTCCACCGGCAGGTCAGCCGGTCGTTTCCTCCTGTCGAACCTATACATACCTCGCGCATACACCAACCCCTCCCCTGAGACAACATGTTTTTTCAGGTTAGCGGAGGGTCCTTCATTGGGTCTTTCTAAACGCAATCACTGTGCCGATCCCGAAGGATTCCGACGATTTGGTATAATCTTTTGAATTTACAGAGAAAGATTAGAGAGCCAGTCTGATCAGGCTTTGAAAAGAAAGGCGAAGCGTAGCAATTTTGCTACACCTATGTAGCAAAATTGATTCACCAAGGTCTGTAATCCGAAATTAGCGGTTTAGACCCTGTCAAATTTCCGATCCCCCACTGATGGTGAGACCTCCACCTGGGCGATACATGAATGTTGGCATCGGCGCTTGCTCCCCTTGCTGTTTTCGCTGTTGCTCGATGACCGAATCTGATGCTTGTGGGCTCTGAAGCTGGGCACTACAGCCAGGAAGCAGTAAAAGAGCGAGAAGTGCCAACGATATCCTTAGTCGCGCCATCACTCCTCCTTTCAGTCGCTTTGCGCCAAGCGCTAAGCGTTAGTGCGCCAAGCGAAGCTTGGCGCTTCTTGCAGGGTGGAAGTCCCTGCTGAGTAAGGTTTAACCAACCACTCATACCGAGTGTTGCAACTGTGAAGGAGGTGGAGATGTAGAGCTGAACAACACAGTTGAAGCGTACACAGGGAACCACGTAGACCGCAGGGGAGACCGCACTCCCCGAAGCTTGATACAGCCCCGTTATAGCGGTTAATGCAGATGGCGATGGTGTTAACGTGCCAGAAGCCTGTACGAAGGGACCGTTAGAGGTGAGGTCCTTAAGGGTCTGCCGGGGTCCACGAAGAGCGTGGTATGCGTGGAGAGAAGCGTTGAGAACTTGGGAGGCCCTAGCAGCTCCTGGTCACGGCAAGGCGCGAAGGAAGCTTGGATAAGGGATACGGATAATGAGCCACGCACGGGGAAACCCTGGAACGGAAGTATGCCGGACCCTAAAGGCGAGTGGAAGCCGCGCTGGAGAGTGGAGCAGGTAGGCTGACCCGAGCAAAGAGAGGGCAGCCGATGGTTGTTAGGGAGTCAGATCAGCCCGCAGTACTCGGAGACGGGAGAGCCGATCACAAGGGGAAGGGGCTGACAGGAATACGGAGCCTGCAAAGGAAACATTGACCGGGCGTGAAGGACCGGAGATCGCAATGCAAACCTCACTGCAGGGGATAGCGGAGAAGGCCAAGAGCCAGAAGGGGTATCGGTTTCGCAACCTCTATGGGATGCTCAACGAGCGGCTGCTATGGGAGTGCTGGCGCGACATCAGGAAGGACGCAGCCTATGGGGTAGATGAGGTGAGCGCCCAAGATTATCAGCAGCACCTGGAGGAGAACATCAGGAATCTGGTTGAGCGCCTGAAGAGGAGGCGGTACCGAGCCAAGCTTATCAGGAGGCACTATATTCCCAAAGGGGAGGGTCAGTGGCGTCCTCTGGGGATACCGGCGGTGGAGGATAAGCTTTTGCAGTTGGCGGTCCTGCGCATCATGGAAGCCATCTTCGAGCAGGATTTTCTACGCTGTAGCTACGGGTATCGGCTGCGAGTTGGGGCGCTGGATGCAGTAGATTGGCTGACGATCAAACTCCAATTTGGGCGATACCACTATGTTGTAGAGGCGGACATCAAAGGGTTCTTTGACCACATCGATCACAACTGGATGCTACGGATGTTGGCGGAACGGATTGATGACCGAGCGCTGCTTAGGCTTATACGGAAGTGGCTAAAGGCTGGGGTGCTGGAAGCAGACGGGACAGTAGTACACCCGGCGACGGGGACGCCGCAAGGGGGAATCGTTTCACCGATTCTTGCCAACGTGTATCTGCACTATGCGCTAGATCTGTGGTTTGGGAGAGTATTCAAGCCGCGCTGTAGAGGGGAAGCGTGTCTGATTCGATACGCGGACGACTTTGTGTGCGCGTTTGAGAAGAAAGAAGAAGCGCAGCACTTCTACCGGGAGGTAGGGGAGCGGTTGAGGAAATTTGGGCTGGAGGTGGCGGCGGAGAAGACGCGGGTCATTGCGTTCAGCCGGTTAGAGCCGGGGAGTGGGAGTTTTGAATTTCTAGGCTTTGAGTTTCGCTGGGGCCAGGATCGAAGCGGGAGAGAGCACCTCAAGCGGCGAACCTCGCGGAAAAAGCTTAGAAGCTCCCTGAAGGGCTTCACCGATTGGTGCAAGGGGAACCGGCACCTGAAGTTAAGGGTGTTGTTCGAACAGCTCAACCGCAAGCTGCGTGGGTACTACAACTACTATGGGGTGCATGGGAACTACGGCAGTCTGAAGCAGTTCTTCAGCTCTGCCATGCGGATACTGATGAGGTGGCTGAATCGAAGAAGCCAACGAAGGAGCTACAATTGGAGTGGCTTTACAGCGGTGCTACAGCATTTTCAAGTGAAACGTCCCCGAGTTGTAGGGAGGCCCCGGGTAAGATTGGCAACTGTGGTGGCCTAGGCTGGATTGCGGAAGCGAGTATTTCTGAGGAGCCCGGTGCGGAAAAACTGCACGCCGGGATCTGTGCGGGGGCCGCTGGGCAACTGGCGGTCCTACCGCGATGCAGTTCGCCACGGGATGCTTAGTCGCCTGAGGGGCGCAGCCGCTCGATCAAAGCAGCCCTCTGGCGTCGGACCTCTTCCTGTCCTAGGGGATCATGATCGCAAGGGCCGTAGAAGTCGATAATATCGCCATCGGTCGGATCCTTAAGGACTGGGCGGCCCCATAAGGTTTGCTCGTGAATTGCCGGGAACTTAAGGTGGCAGTAATTACTCCCAGGGTTGGCAACCTTGCTGATAATGCCTTTAATAGCTTCAGCTCCCCATAAGTGAGCAGTGCTCAGGGGCAAAGTCCCGGCCAAAATCAAGGTAGAGAAAATCAACTTAATGCTCTTCATGTTTCTGCTCCTCCTTCCATTTTACATTCTTCCGCTTCGAATTTTATCGCGCCAAGACGCTAAGCACGCAAAGATCTTCTTTTTTCTTCTCTTCTTCCTTGGCGCTCTTTGCGCCTTTGCGCGAGTCACAGTTTTTCCGATCTTGTTTTCATCAGCTAAAAATTTCAAATATTTTTGGCTAGATTTTGGATTCCCAACCGTCATCCAATTCACTCCGCAAGCAGCGTGCCAATCATGTAAGATCGAGCTCCAACTAAGCAAACGGATTGAACTAGCTCAAGAATTTTTTAGAGAATAAATTTAATCAGGCCTTTTAGGAAGGGCGAAAGGTAGCTTTTTTGATACGGAGGTAGCTTTTTTGATACGCTCCTGTATCAAAAATGATTCCTCCGAAGTCGGTTTCCTCGGGATGCGAGTCTTCGGGCCGCGGCCGATGGGCCAGTGCCTCGATGGCTACCCACGCCATCCCCTTAGGGTGGTTACTCCCACTGCCGGGACCTGCCGAGACCGCCACGTCCCTACGTCCTCGGCCCTTTCCCTCGCATCCCTCGGCTTTCATCGGCAAGGGTGTCGCGTAACGTCATGAAACATTCATTTGATCCTGAGAGACTTTATCAGCTTGAGTAGGTGGGTCCGGTGAAGACCCAAGGCCTTCGCAGCGGCTACGCGGTTCCCCTGAGTCTGGGCGAGAGCCCGAAGGATCAACTCTCGCCTGGAGGCATCCATCGCCTCGTGATACGACAAGCTCTCGCGGTTTACAGTCGGCTCTGTGCCAACGATTCTAGGGGGTAGGTCTTGGAGAGTAACCTTTGGACCCTTGCCTAGAACAACAGCCCGCTCAATCACATTAGCCAGCTCGCGCACATTTCCCGGCCAACGATAAGCAAGGATTCTTTTCTGTGCTTCCTGGGTCATCCCGCTGAAGATCTTCTTTGCCTCTTTAGAAAACCGCTGCATGAAAAAGTCAGCCAGGGCGGGGATATCTTCCTTTCTCTCTCTCAAAGGCGGAAGGATAATGGGAACAACGTTGAGACGGTGGTAGAGATCTTCTCGGAAGCGGCCCTCTTTGACCGCACTATCCAAGTCTCGATTCGTAGCGCCAATAATCCTCACATCTACACTGATGGGTTTGGTTCCCCCCACACGCTCAAACTCGCGCTCCTGGAGAAACCTAAGCAGCTTGGTCTGAAGCTCAGAGGAAATATCACCGACCTCATCTAGGAAAACCGATCCCCCATGGGCCAGTTCCATCTTTCCCTTTTTGAGCTGGTGGGCTCCGGTAAAGGCCCCCTTCTCATGGCCGAATAGCTCGCTCTCCAGAAGCTCTTTGGATAGACCAACGCAGTTGATGGCAATAAAGGGACTCCCCCTCCGCTCACTCCAGTTGTGGATAGCTCGGGCGAAGAGCTCTTTGCCAGTTCCGCTTTCACCTAGAAGTAGCACTGTAGCCTTGCTGCTTGCTGCCTTCTTAGCCGATTCCATAGCCTGATTGATTTTTGCACTCTGGCCCCCGACGAGACGATAGCGCTCACCCACCTCTTCCGAGAGAACCTCTATCCCTCTTTTAAGCCTTTCCCGCTCCAGCGCCTTTTGAACAATGAGGGCGATATGATCCGGCTCAAAGGGCTTGGGAATAAAATCATAAGCCCCTTCCTTCATCGCTTGAACGGCCCGTTCTATCGTGCCGTAGGCTGTGATGATCACTACCGGGATGTCGCTTCCTCTTTTGCGTAGCTCTTTTAGAACCTCTACCCCGTTCATGCCGGGCATCATGTAGTCGAGAAGAATAAGCTCCGGCTGGAAGGTTTCGACTTTTTTGAGCGCCTCCTCGCCGTCGTTGGCCCTTTCAATAGCGTAACCTAGATCCGTTAGCTCCTGCTCTAATAGGTCCAGGTTGAACGGCTCGTCATCCACAATTAGAATTTTGTCTGCCATACTCTTACGATTTTAGATTTTCGATTAACTGGCCAATTTAGCTCCCGAAGTTCCTTTTGGAGCAGAGAGTATTTGATAAAGAGCATAAGTGTCAACCTAGGTCAGCCTCAGACTGAGATAGACATTTCCGCGCCCTTAGGGTAATGAGGTTGAAAATAACCGGGCAAAGCTATTTTAAACCGTGGGGAGGTCGAAGATGAAAGAAATGGTTAGGACCGTTCTATTTTTTAGCCTGGCTTTCCCATTGATGGTGCTTTCGCACGCCACAGGAGATGCCCAGGAAACGGCCGGTCAGATTCTAGCGAAGCTGGAGAAGCTCTCGCCGGAGAAGCGGCAGAAGGCCCTCATAGAGGGAGCGAAGGCTGAGAAGGAAGTGAGCTTCTATAGCTCCTTACAGGTGCAGCAGATCGAGCCCTTCATCAAAGGATTCAACAAGCGATATCCATTCATTAAGGTCAACCCCTATCGGGTCTCTGGAAATAGGCAGGTGATCAAGGTCCAACAGGAATTTAACGCTGGCAGGCATCTGGTTGACGTTGTCAATGGGGCTGCGGAGGAAGGTTCGGCGATTCAGAAGATGGGGGCGTTGGATCCCTACCCTTCACCTCAGAGAGAATTTTTTCCCACCAATGCTAAGGACAGGGATGGATACTTTACCTCCTTCTATGTGATCCCGATGGTGCTCGGCTACAACACGCGTTTAGTGAAGCGCGCTGAGGCGCCGAGGACTTATGAGGATCTGCTCCATGCTAAGTGGAAGGGAGAGATGTTTCTTGACAACGAGGCGTTTGATTGGTTTGCAGTCTTGCTCAGGCACTTTGGAAGGGAAAAAGGGCTGCAGTACATGAGGAATCTCGCTAAGCAGGATCTGAGGCTGATACGAGGGAGGACCGCTCAAACTCAGCTTCTGGTAGGAGGGGAAAGGCGGATCGCCATTCAGCTTTCAGCTCATACCGTACTCGACCTTAAAGCTCAAGGAGCGCCGATCGACTGGGTTGGCCTGGATCCCTATTTTTCCCACGCGAATTATATTATGTTGGCGCGCCGTGCGCCTCACCCGCATGCGGCCGCGCTCTTCATCGATTGGGCGCTCTCTGACGAAGGGCAGTCTGTTATCACGACCTTTGGCCGAGTCGTGGCGCGGAAGGGCGTAAACCAGAGATTTTCGGAACTGGTGGAAAAAGAAAGCCTTCTCGTAGGGGTCGACTATATTGGTCCTATTTTGGAAGAGACCAATAAAGAGTTTCGAGTGATATTCGGACAGTAGGTTTGACTCCGGCAAGTCTACGATTCAAGGCGAATGCAGATCTCTTCCCTCGCTCCTCGCAGCTCCCGCCGCACCTCCTATGCCGCCGCTTCCTGGCGGGACTGGCGGTAGATAGGGCCGTGCAGGATCTGCCCCGGCAACTCGCCGCTCAGCCTTCCATCCTCGTAAATGACCCTTCCGTTAACGATGGTATAGTGCATTCCTATAGACCGCTGGATTAGTCGCCGTGTCCCGGCAGGGTAATCCTCCGCCCACTCGGGCTCGTAGGCGTTGATCGTGTTGGGGTCGAATACCGCCATGTCTGCGGCATAGCCGGGCCGCAACAACCCTCTTCCCTCCAGGCCATAGACCGAGGCTACTTCGAAGGTAAGCTTGTGGATAGCATGCTCAAGAGTGAGCACTCCCCGCTCCCGCACCCAAAGTCCCAGGAGGGTAGTGCTATAGCCGAAGTCTGCTCCGAACTGGACGTGCGCGCCCGCATCGGAGGTGCCGGCCAGCACATAGGGGCTCCGCAGGATTTCTCCCATGGCATACGGGTCTCCTCCGTTATTGGCATTCCAGAAGGTGGTCTCCAGCTCCTCCTCAAGCGAGAGGTCTAAGAAGGCGTCCAGGGGATCCTGGCTACGCATGGCAGCCATCTCTGCTACGCTCTTGCCAACGTATTTCTTGTTCTCTGCCTTGGCGACCTTCTCGATTCGGACGATGTCCCAGCGGCGGTGAAAGTTGGTCGGCCGTGGATCGGCAAGGTCAGCCTGCAGCTTCTGCCGGGTGGCGGGATCCGCGAGGGCCTGTTTACGTGCCTCCACCGGCTGAAACATCAGGCTCTTCCAAGTCGGGAACTCGTCAAACACCTGGGTGTTCTTGAGACTGAAGTGTCGGACAAGTGGCACGGTGTGTGAAAGTCCATAGGCGCGGTATCCGTCACGGAAGATGGGGGCGACAGCATCGAGCTGCTCGCGCCAGAGATTCGGCTCGGTCCAGCGGTGCTGTACGCTCTGCCAGATGATGGGCCGCTGGGTGCTTCGAGCCAGGCTGCTGTAAAGTTCAAAATGCTCGATGCGGTTACGTCCCAAAATCGTCTCGATAACGCCCGCGTTCAGTTCGCCGAGCACATCGCAGAGGGCGAACAATTCCTTGTCGTCCGCGAGTCGGCTGGGCACTGGCTTGCCGTCTTCTCTCATGTGGCGCTCGTTGCGATTAGTCGATATCCCGAGCGCCCCGCCCTCCATAGCCTCCCGCACCAGGCGTCGCATCTGCTGTATCTCTCCCGCTGTAGCCTGGCGCTCGACTGACTCTTCTCCCATCACGTATTGCCGTACCGCGATGTGACCGACGAGCCCGCCCACATTGATTCCGACCTTGCCTTCCAGCTTGTCCAAGTAGTCCCCAAACGTATGCCAGCCCCAGCACACTCCCTGCTCCAGGGCAAAACGGGGGATAGCTTCTACTCGCACGAAGCTCTTCACCAGGGCCTCCTCATCCCCTTCCTTAACCGGAGCGAGCGTTAAGCCGCAATTGCCCATGACCACTGAGGTGACGCCGTGCTGGGGCTCTGAGGTGCCATAGGGATCCCACAGCATTTGTGCGTCTAAATGGGTGTGATGGTCGATGAAGCCTGGGGCAACGACCAACCCCTCGGCATCTACGGTTCGAGCAGCGCTCCCCTTTAGGCGGCCTATCGCAGCGATCTTTCCATCTTTCACCCCTACGTCCGCAAGGTAGGAAGGCAGCCCGGAGCCGTCAACTACTCGGCCACCACGAAACAGCAAGTCATACTCCATTTCTTCGCTCCTCCTTAGTTCAAACGGAGAGTATCCCATGGGAGCTTGGTGTGTCAATCTGAAGTAAACCCTAGGTTGCATCCAGAATTAAGGGCTTCGGGATTCCCCTCGCTCCACGGCCTCTCGCAGCAACCCTTCCGCGCTCCTCGAGAGACAAGCCCTCCGTCCGTGGTCAATAGGCCTCTGCCTCGATGGCCACCCCAGTCCTCGCTATGCTCGGAATCGCAGATTGCAGATCTCAGATTTGCAATTATTTGCAATCCCGAAGGGCTTGCCTGCCATCAACCTCCACGTCCCTGTGCCCACGGACTCCGGTCTTGCCTCCTTTGGACCTCCCCAACCCCCAAGCGGTGGGGTCCTGCTCGAAGCCAGGAGACGTCCGATACTAAACCAAC
>JBOHVJ010000133.1:0-2900 GCA_050735075.1 Binatia bacterium | reverse complement strand
GGGGGAAAGTTATGTTGTTTCGGAACGACAAGAAGGACGACAAAGAAAAAGAGCCCAACGATTTTATGAGAGTGCCTTTGCTGCCTCTTAGGGACATCATTGTTTTTCCCCATATGGTGGTGCCCCTCTTTGTGGGTCGGCAGCGGTCGATCAAGGCACTGGAGGAGGCAACCCAAAAGCAGGGCCCGATCTTACTCTCCTCGCAGAAAGATGCGAAGACCAACGATCCGGCTGAAAACGACATCTATCGGATAGGAACACTCGGGAATGTCGTGCAGATGCTGAAGCTCCCCGATGGGACCGTCAAGGTCCTCATTGAAGGAAAAAAACGGGCGAAGGTTGTTCGTTACCTGAGTCATCCAGACTTTTTTCTTGTGGAGGTGGAGGAGATCGCTGAGGTTGTGGAGAAAAACACAGAGGTGGAGGCCCTAGTCCGGGAGGTCCACGGTACCTTTGAGAACTATGTAAAGCTGAAGAAAAAAATCCCGCCGGAGATGGTCATGTCTGTTTCCTCCATCGAAGACCCGGCGCGGCTGGCGGATACCATAGTTGCCCATCTCGGTATCAAGCTAGAGGACCGGCAGAATCTTCTAGAGAGCTTCAACGCGGCGGAGCGACTTGAGAAGGTATTGGGTCACATGCGTGCGGAGATCGAGATCCTCGAGGTCGAGCGTCGTATCCGCTCCCGTGTCAAGAAACAAATGGAACGTTCACAAAAGGAGTATTATTTAAACGAGCAGATGCGAGCCATCCAGAAGGAACTGGGCGAGAAAGACGAGTTTAAGAACGAGATTCAGGAGATTGAAGAGAAGATCAAACAAAAGAAACTTTCAGCCGAGGCTAGAGACAAGGTCGAGAAAGAACTGAAGAAGCTCAAGATGATGTCTCCCATGTCGGCTGAGGCAACCGTGGTGCGGAACTATATTGATTCGATCCTCAGCCTACCATGGAATGAATTCACCGATGATAAGCTGGACATCAAAGAAGCGGAGAAGGTGTTGGAAGAGGACCATTATGGTCTGGAAAAAGTAAAACAGCGGATTTTGGAGTATTTGGCAGTTCAGAGCCTCGTGGGAAAGATGAAGGGTCCGATTCTTTGTTTGGTGGGGCCTCCGGGGGTAGGCAAGACCTCACTCGGGCGATCCATCGCCCGGGCCACAGGTAGAAAGTTTGTTCGGGTTTCTTTGGGAGGGGTGCGGGATGAAGCAGAGATCCGTGGGCATCGCCGTACCTATATCGGCGCCCTGCCGGGAAAAATCATCCAATCGATGAAGAAGGCTGGATCGAGTAATCCAGTCTTTCTGATGGATGAGGTCGATAAAATGTCCACTGATTTTCGCGGGGATCCATCCTCGGCGCTTCTCGAGGTGTTGGACCCCGAGCAGAATTTCGCCTTTAACGATCACTACCTTGATATGGATTACGATCTTTCCAAGGTCATGTTTATTACCACGGCGAATACCCTGGATCGTATTCCTCGTCCGCTTCAGGACCGGATGGAGATCATCCGGATCGCGGGATACACGGAATTGGAGAAACTGAATATCGCCAAGAAGTATCTGGTGGACAAGCAAAGAGAGGCCAATGGTCTCAGGCTGGAAAACGTTTTATTTACGGACAACGCCATTCTCGGGCTGATCCGCCACTTCACCAAGGAGGCGGGGGTAAGAAATCTGGATCGTGAGATTGCCTCGATCTGTCGCAAGGTTGCTGTCGAGGTGGTCAAGAAGGATAAAAATGCCAAGATTCACGTCGGTGCTAAGAGTTTGCACAAGTATCTAGGTCCGCCAAAATACCGATACGGGAAAGTCGAAATTGAGCAGAGTATCGGGGTCACAACGGGCCTGGCCTGGACCGAGCTGGGAGGGGAGTTGCTGGCCACAGAGGTGACGATTATGCCCGGGAAGGGACAACTGACGGTCACCGGGCAGTTGGGGGATGTGATGAAGGAGTCAGCCCTGGCAGCGATGAGTTATGTCCGCTCCCGAGCCGAAGAGCTGGGATTAGAGAAGGATTTCTACCAGAAGATAGATGTTCACATCCACGTGCCCGAGGGGTCCATTCCTAAGGATGGTCCGTCAGCCGGGATCACGATGGCAACCTCTCTGGTTTCTGCTCTTATGCGGATCCCCGTGCCCCATGATCTGGCCATGACTGGGGAGATCACCCTTAGAGGAAGGGTCCTACCCATTGGCGGACTGAAGGAAAAGGTCTTGGCCGCTCATCGGGGAGGGATCAAGACGGTGCTCATACCTCAGGAAAACGGAAAGGATATTGAGGAAATCCCGCCGATCATCCTAAAAACAGTGGAGTTAGTTCTGGTCTCCCATATGGACGAGGTGTTAAAGAGAGCCCTGATCCTCGAAGATCCTGAGAGTTTTTTGAAAAAGAAACAAGCAGCGCCTGAGGCAAAGGAAGAACCCTCGGCCTTTGAGGAAAAGGAGGAAGAAATCCCGAGTGCGGATATTTTGCCCCAATAGAATGGCTTTCCTTGAAGATGAGCTCTGGGTCGATTGACACCGAATCTACCCTCCTGTTATAAGAGAATAATTGAGGGGGGGATAATGACAAAGGCGGACTTGATTGATTCTGTTGCGAGTAAGGCGGAACTTCCTAAGCAGAGAGCAGAAGAGATTGTCAACGGTGTCTTTGATAATATCGTCGCTGCTTTGAAGAACGGAGATAAGGTTAACATCTCCGGTTTCGGGACCTTCTCGGTCTCCAACCGAAAGGCGAGAACAGGGAGAAATCCGAAGACCGGAGAGACGATTCAGATTGCCTCCTCTCGAGCCGCCAAGTTTAAGGCTGGCAAGACCTTGAAAGAGTCCCTCAGCTAATTCACTTTTATTGAATACCGGGGAAAAGCCGAAGACCAAGGACAGGAATAATAGGTCCAAGGT
>JBOHVJ010000132.1:0-4715 GCA_050735075.1 Binatia bacterium | reverse complement strand
GGTATCAATCGCTTCTCCACCCAGCCCCTGATAATTTTTTGCAGCTCCAGGTACGACTTCACCAGGTCCCATCGACTTGGAATTGAAAAAAGAATTGGAAATCCAGCGAGTCAAAATCCCCTGGTTCTTTGCGTCTCCATCAGGCGTTTGTCCGGGCGATGGCTTTCGGCCAGTAAGGGCTTGCATCACAGCGTGGGCCAAGCCTTGATAGCTCTTGGCAAGCCCGGATTTAGGATCAGTTTCCTGAAGCGACAATCCTTGGTTCAAGGCCGCGATGGCCGTAGGGTAATCATTGGGTAATGTCCAAAAAACTTTAATCCCTAGAGTTTTCTCCACCGACTCTAAGCTCATGAGCCTGCTCTTGACATAACGGTTCAAGACCAGTCGGATCTTTTTCTGATAGATGCCCATCCTGTCAAACAATTCCAGGGCCCTGTGGGCGCTCTTTAATGAGGGAACGTCCATTTCCGTTACGAATAGAATAAGGTTAGCCCTATCCAGAGCGAGGGAAACGGTCTCGTCAAAGTCTTTAGGGCTATCCACAATCACCAAATGAAAGGACCGAACAAGGGTTTCCAGGATCTGGTCAATCTCCGAGGGCTTAATCCCGCTGGCATCCTCGGCATGGAAAGGCTCAGCTAGAACCCTCACTCCCGAGGCATGCTTGACCAAAGATCCATCCAGGAAAAGAGGGTCAATCCGCTTTAGGTTCTTCACTAAGTCAAGGATGGTATAGGAGGGTTCGAGATTTAAGAAGTTGGTTACGGAACCGAACTGCAGCACTAAATCCACAATACAGACCGAATTCTGTCTCTGTGTTGCCAATTCCACCGCAAGATTGGTGGCCACCGTGGTTGAACCCACGCCTCCTTTATTGGAAAAGACAGTGATAATGCGGCCATGCTCCACGCTGCTTGCCAATTGGAGATTGATCTTCTCCCGGATTCCCTCCAGAGACTGCAAGACCTCTGGCCAATTGAATGGCTGAATGAAAAACTCCTCGGCCCCGGAACGCATAGCCCTCAAAATGATTTGCGGATTATTGTCCGGGGAAGTCATGACCAAATGGATATGGGAGTGCTTAAGCTTAATCTCCTGCGCTATCCGAAAGGCCCTCTCAGGATCCCGGCTCAAATCGAAAACGGCTAATACTGGACCTGTCTTTGTCCCTAGCAGCTCGAATGCCTTCTCAAAACTACAAACCTTGTTCTCTACAAGGAAATCTACTTCCTTCTCGAGCTGCTGGCGCAAGGAGACCAAAGCGAGGTTATCTTCAGCAATTAGTACGACAGGTAGCTTCATGTCAGCTAATCTTCTATCTGGCTAGGGTACTCGCCTAGTTGCCGCCTGATCATAAAACCCCTATCTAAGGAATCGTCGGCCCTGCGGGAGCCGGTTTGCCCGAGGGCACCCCTGGTGCCGAAGCCTCAGGCGCTGGGTAGGTGGGAAGCGGAATTTGGCGTATGTCTGAATCGTCGTACTTTTGAATGGAGGGGATTTTCGGCTTCTCTCCAGGCCTTAATGCCTTTACGATCTTCGGGGTGACAGCAAAAAGCAGCTCCGTCTCTTGATTCCTAAAACGCGTGCTACGGAACAAAGCCCCCAAAATTGGGATATCCCCCAAGATCGGAAACTTAGTTAGGTCCTTAAGTATCCGGCGGTCCAACAAACCAGCCATGAGCAGAGTCTCGCCTTCCTTGACCTCTACACGACTCACGCTTCTTCGCACCCTAAGACCTGGAATCCCGAGCACCGCCACATTGAAGTCAACTTCGCTGACCTCGGGAAAAATCCTTAGATCAATACTATTGGATAATGTGATGGTCGGGAGAAAGTCCAAGCGTACCCCAAAGGGCTTAAACACCACAGTGGTGGAGGTCGCGCCTACCCCAACTTGCTGTATAGCAACGGGAAATTCACCGCCGGCCAGAAAACCACCGGAGCGGCCATTCTTTATCACCAGATGGGGCTGGGCGAGGATCTCGGTGATATCCCTGTTTTGGAACAAACGAAAGAGGCTCAAAAGCGCAAATCGGTTCGAGGTATAACTCAAGATAGCAGACGTCGCCTGGCCGAACGTAAACCCTGTCGGCGTTTCATCTTCCAGAAGAGGTGTGGGGAAACCTCCTTGAGAACCTTGGTTGCTCCGGAGATTCAATCTATTAGTAAGAACACTAAAATCCAAACCGATCTCCCGCAGCTTGTCGAGTGCGACCTCAGCCACTACTACTTCCAACTGAACTTGACGGACCTCTCTGATCACCAGCAGATCGATAATCCCTGCGATGGCTCTCTTATTTCCCCACCGATCAACGTCTGTCAGAGATGCTTCCTCAGGAAAGGCCAGTTGCCCCCCTCCTGCAAAGGCAGTTCCGGTGGTGGGAAGACGAGCCTCACCCGTTGTAATAGTTACATTTGTGGAAGGAGCGGCAGGCGCAACCTCTTCCTTTGGCTTTGGAGGGAGATAGGTCTGGACAATTTCGAGGACCTTATCATAAACTACCTCATTGGAAACCTCGCCTCTAAGGACTAGGGAAGGCCCTGAAGTGGAGATCTCAATCTTTTCATCAGGGAAAAGGGCCCGTAGCTGCATTCGCAGTGCGGCAACATCCGGCACAACGATAAGATCGTAATTGGTGACTACTCCCTTCTCGTCCCAGACGACCAGAGAGGTCGTTCCCACCGACTTGCCGTTAATCAAAAGCTGATTGGGGGTCACGACAGAGACCGAAGCGACTTCCGGCTGAGTCACAGATACCCTTTTGGCCTTTTGAGCCAGACTAAAAACTGTAGATTTGTTTACCGTGACTGCAATGGAGGGGGTAACCTGCTGACCCTGGGCAATCTCACGAGCAAAAAGCAACCCAAAAAAGACAACCAGAGCCAAACTCCATTTCCTATGCGAGCTTCTCAAACCACCTTTATCTCCCATAAGTTCCTCCTCTTTTTCAGAATTCCTGCACCGACTTTTCACTCCCCTGGTACACTTCAACCCGATACTTCTGCGGAGGGGCAGCTAGCGGCACGGGTTTCCCTCCCCTTTGAGGAGCAGCTATGGCCAGAAGCTCACGCTTGGTGCTCCCTCGGGTCTGCGTCACATTCTCATCCCCTGAGGCCCTAAGTACCAGAACAATCGTCCCCTCAATGGATGCCAAAGAAAGCTTTTCCGCCTCCTCCGGCGTCACCTCTAGGGTAATGGAGCGTGCAAGCTGGGGCTTGCCATCCTTCTGTTCTAAAGCTTGGGCTACGGAAAGGACACGCTTGTATTGCAGAACAATCTTAGAGAGCTTCTGGTCCTGCGGGCCTCCAGGTGGCACAACAGTGGCAATCACGTCCACGCGGTCATTGGGGGAAATAAATCCACTTACCCCGATGATCTCGTCGACCCTCACTGCCATCGCCCGATGGCCCGGCGTAAGAAGAACCGTCAGACCCGCTCCCTCTCCCGTCAATTTGGGCTCCGTTATCGGATCACCAGCAACCGCTTTAACCTTAACCGTCTTGCCAACCACTTGCTTAGGGGAAGAAAAAGATCCCGAAGGCACGGAAGTCTTTGTGAACCGAGTTACTTTGACCATCTCATTGGTAATAGCCGTTCCCGACGGAATCTCTCTGCTAGCTACAACCACATCCTGGGTGGTAAACTCCAGTTCCTTCCTGGCCTGTCGTTCCTTCTGCAGAAAATTATAGATCCCGTAGGCTGCAATAAAGCCAAAAAAGATAGCTACAAAAATTGCGATCTTTAATCTATTCGGCATAAATCCTCCTGCCTCGTGACCTTGAGCATTCAGCTCTCAGCCATTATTTTCCAACTAGAAACCTGCCCACTCTCCCCTTGGATCAACATAAAAAGCGACCAAGGTCCCTAAGCCGATAGCGACCCCGTAGGGAACCGTGCGGGCTCCTTTCATACGTCTCTCATTTACCGTATCAGGGAGTACCGCTCCACGGCTCATAATCATTAGCTTAAAATCGTACAACGCATCCTTAAAAGCCTTAGGATTCATGCCCTTAGTGAAAATCGACATTATGGCCAGCAATCCTCCCACTAGGGCTGAATAAAAAAATACCCGAGGGAGCCACTTCACACCTAGTATGGCCCCTATCGCCCCTAATAGCTTTACATCCCCTGCACCCAACCACCCAAGCGCAAATGGAATGATTAAAATCCCTATTCCTAGCCCCAACCCTAAGAAACTATTGAAAAGATCCCCCTTCCATGCATTCACCAGAATCCCCCAAGAGATACCTAACAAAATCAACCAGTTAGGGATCCGTCTAGATCCTATATCAAAGCCGACAGAAAAAACTGTGAAGAGAACAAGAAAAAAATCAGCAATAGGAATCAAATGTTACCTACTGTTATCTTCAGAGACCAAAAAGTGTAAATTTATTATACAGTAGCAGGCTTACCTGTCAATAAAATTTTTCTGGAGCATTCGCTTCCCCCACCCTCTCTCCAATTAGAGAGGAGGGTGAGGGTTACGAAAAACAAGGACAACAATTTGTTATGATCCAGCCGCACCTACAAGCGAGCTTTTCACGGCCGTCCAAATACTGAGCACTGCCTTGTCAACGCCTGAGGCCTGAACGCCTAGCCAGATAATTAGAACTACTAAGCCGATCATCAAGGCGTACTCAACGATGTTTTGGCCTTCCTCTTCTGCTATCAATCGCTTTAGAAGCTCCATCTAATTTTCACCTCCTTTCGCCAT
>JBOHVJ010000131.1:0-2532 GCA_050735075.1 Binatia bacterium | reverse complement strand
CCAGAGACCAATGGACTTCGCCGCCTTTGGAGCGGATCTCCGCTGCAGCCTTTCTCAGATCTGCTTCCTTTCGTCCGCAGATAAAAACCTTTCCTCCCTCCCGCGCATAGGCCATAGAGATGGCCCTGCCGATGCCCCGGCTCCCGCCGGTGACTAAAGCCACTTTGCCCTGCAAAAGACGCACAGCTTTCCCTTCGTCCCGCTTCTCTTGACTACGATGTATATGACGATGTATAAAAAACATCAAGGGGTTTGTTATGAGTAAAATGATCCGGAAGCAAATTTATATTGAACCTGAGCAGGAGGCACTGCTCAAGCGTCTCTCCAGGGAACAGGGGCTTACCGAGGCTGAATTGATTCGCTCAGGCATTGTTAGGCTGTCCTCTCGAAGCAATGTTGTAAGGGACATCACGTTTTGGGAAGAGGAAAAGAGGTTCATACGTTCCTTGATGAAAAAGGGGCCCCTGAAAGGCAAGCGCCGATGGAAACGTGAAGACCTTTATGAGCGATAAAGTTTTGGTTGATACCAACGTTTTGGTCTACGCTTATGACCGCACCGCGCCTCTAAAACAAAGAAGAGCCTTGGAAGTTCTCGACAGGCTAGTAGCCACATCATCGGGTGTTTTGACCACTCAGGTTTTGGCAGAGTTTTTCGTTACTGTAACAAGGAAGATCACCAAACCGCTGCCTACTGATGAGGCCGAAAGTCGGGTCCATAACCTGGCCCGAGCCTGGCCAATCATAGAACTGACTGGCATGATTATACTGGAGGCCGCTCGCGGGGTACGGGAGCACCACTTCTCCTATTGGGACGCGCAGATATGGGCGACTGCCAAACTTAACCAAATTCCAGTAGTTTTGAGTGAAGACTTTTCGGACGGACAGACCACGGAGGGAATTCGGTTTATGAACCCCTTCAGTGCGAAATTTCAGTTATCTAGCGTGTGAATTTGTGATGAAAGCTAGGGAGCAATTAGGAAAAATGTCCTTTCGGACTGCCTTCAAGAATCGTCTTGCAGAGTGGGTTACCCGCCATAGTCCAAAGGAGATCGAGTCCCGCGTTAAGACTTGGCAGAGTTTGACATTAAAGGCTTTTGGGAGATACTTAGCTTTAGGAACTGGAAGAAATGGGTGTAATCCGAAAAAGCCTTCAGCTCATTGGCCGACGTAGAAAAACAGAGGTAGAGTGCCTCTTTGACACTGGCGCTTCATCAAGCTTCATACACCCCGAACTCGTACATGCATTGGGCCTTTCGACGGCTGATCTCCCTAAGCCAGTGCGTATCCGGCTTGGGAAAGGTTCAACCCAGGTATCTCAGATAGCAGCCGTCACGATCCGTTTAAACGGAGCAATCCTTGCCGATTCCCCGTATGTGATGCCTGGTCTGACCGAACCCTATATCCTTGGAGCAGAGTTCCTCGAGCGCTATGATATTCGTCTGGACCCCAAACGTCGCCGCCTTCTCCTCCCTCCCAAGCGCCGCCTCTCCCTTATTTTAGTTTGACAGTCCGCTGAGAAAGGGATATCTCCCCTTCTCCACTCCTCTACGCAGCGGCATTTGGCCGTCAAGCCGAAAATAGCTTGCCTGCGTGAAGGAAAATTAGTAGGTTTAGCCGAATCTTTCCGCCATGAAACCCGTCGAAGGATCAGCCAGATCAGATGCTTCAAAAGACTTTTGAACAAGGACAAGAGCATGCTCATTGAAGAACAGATCGCGCAACGGCGACTGCGAGCCCAGAAGGAAAAGTTTGATATCCAACCCCAAAGCCGAGCCATTTTCGGGGACTATCAGGTCTTTTCGGTGTCTACCAAACGCTCGTACCGCGTGGCTCTGCGCGGCCTCGGACTGTTTGACAACTATTGCGCGTGCCCAGATTTTGCCGTGAACACACTGGGCACCTGCAAACACGTCGAGGCCGTATTATTGCATGCCCGCTCCCAACACGGGCAGAAAGTGGAGCAGACACGCTACAAGCGCGCTCACACCACCATTTACCTGGATTACGGAGATCTCCAAAGAGTTCGGATCGCTCTACCCGCAAAAGTCTCGCCGGAACTACGCGCCTTGAGGGATGAGTTCTTCGATGCTCAAGGCGTTCTTCGTTCAGATCAGATGGAGCGTTTCGCTCAGGCCATCAGCCGCTTCCGTGGCTTGGATGAAAAGGTAGTCATCTACCGGGATGCCTTGGAATGGATCGAAGGAGAGATCGAAACAGCCGAGGGCTTGGCCTTCGAATCCGAACAACTCCGTTTGCTTGAGCAAGGCAAGTTGCCCCTGAATAACCTACTGAAAGTCCCGTTGTATCCCTTTCAGATGTGCGGTGTTCTTTTCGCTGCTTGCCGGGGACGAACCGTGATCGCAGACGATATGGGGCTGGGCAAGACCATCCAGGCAATTGGCGCTGCAGAGCTTCTAGCTCGTCGTCGGGGAATAAGCCGGGTGCTCATCATCTGCCCGGCTTCAGTGAAGCATCAGTGGCTGGCTGAAATCCAGCGCTTTAGCGACCGGACAGCGACAGTAATAGACGGTT
>JBOHVJ010000130.1:0-6101 GCA_050735075.1 Binatia bacterium | reverse complement strand
GCCAGACGAACGTGAAGTACAGCCCCGGCGGACTGATTGATATCGAATACGCAGTCCAATACCTCCAGCTCCTCCACGGGCACCGGTATCCAGAACTCCGAACGCCCAATACGCTGGAAGCCCTCAGAGCTCTGGGTCACACCGGCGTGCTTGCACCGGACAAGGTGACAGCCCTTTCCGACGCCTACTTGTTCTTCCGGCTGCTCATTGACGGGCTGAGGATCGTGCGCGGGAACGCGAAAGACCTCCTGCTGCCGCCGTCCGACTCTGACGCCTTTGTGTTCCTGGCCAGGCGGCTGGGCTACACGACCGAACAGTGGCAGGAAGGTGCGAGAAAACTAGGAGCCGACATCAGCCGGCACATGGAGCGCACGCGACAGTTCTTCAGCAGGGAGTTCGGGAGTCTGTGACGAGGAATCATGATTCCCCGTCCGCCTCTGCTTCAAGCGTCAGGCCTGCAAGCTCGGAGTAGGCGCGCAACAGGTCTGACACTGAGAGGACTCCGATGATCGTGCCGTCCTCGGTGACCCCCAGATGCCGGATCGTCTTCTCCTTCATCACGGAGATAGCCGTCACGATCGGCTCATTGTCCTCGATGGTGACCACCGGCTTGCTCATGCAGGTCTTGACGGTCGTGGTGTTCGGGTCGAGCCCGCGCGCGACCGCCTTTCGGCTTAGGTCCGTGTCGGTGATGATCCCCACATAACGGAGATCGTCATCCACCAGCAGCGAGCCCACCTTCCATTTCTGGAGCAGCCGGCCTGCCTCTTTGATGGTGGCATCCTTATGCACGCTCCGTACCTCATGCGACATGTAGTCGGCCACTTGCGCGCCGGTGAGGACCCCGGACTGCAAACGCTGCTGGAGCGACGCCATGGCCGGCCGCAGGTGTTCCAGCTCCGTGATGCAGCCTTCGAGCACGCGCTTGCGCTGGTGGAGCGCTTCGCGAGGAATGTCATGAACCCCGCTTTCCTGGGCCTCTTCAGGCAAATTGACCAGGCTGGCCGCTTCGCCTAGCTTGGCATATTCGTAGGCCTCCAGCAGCTCAGAGGCCTCTCCGAACACTCGACCGATCAGTCGCTCCGTCGCGAGATCAAATTCTTCAAGCGAGCCAGCCGTGCTCCTCCTCGAGAGAAACGGCTGATACCTGGCCAGCTGCTGCTGCAGCCGCTCAATATCGCGATCGATGAATAATCTTCTGGCGAGTCGTGTGTTCGTCCGATTCTGCATGGTGTCTCCTATTAGATGAAGGCTAAAAATAACCCAAGCGTAGGGAGAAAGACAAGTGGCGCACTCTCGCACCGGTGTTGCTGCTAGACACAATCGGCAACATTAGCGATGAGGAATGTTGAAGTTGTTCTGCGCCTGAACGAAGTGCAGGTAGAGGGAAACAGCGTCTTCATGTATCCTCAGCTCGTCGTGTGTCAGTCCCGGCATCCTCCGGTTTTCTGCGCCCTCGAGGGCCGGACTGTCCTGATCTCCGACCGGCAACACAAAGAGCCAAGGCAGGTAGAAGACATCGGCACCTGTCCCATCGTAAATGGTCAGACACCGTATCGTTTCACAGGCTTCACTCTCGCCGTTGGAACCGTTGAGGCTGCGTAGCCAAGCTGAGCCGGGCGCCAGCTCGTCGCACCCGATGAAATCCTTCCATCCGATGAGCCAGATCAACCAGGACCGGCGGCAGACTGTGGTCCCATGATTGGGGCCGGCAATGGCCACAAAATCCTCCACGCCTTGAGACAGCTCGGGGTGCTCGACCAGCATGGCTCGGGCGAGCGTGACCCCCAAGGAATGGGCAATGAGATCCACCTTTGGAGCCCCGGTGTAAGCGAGCACGGCCTTGACAAATGCAGTGAGGTCGGGGACGTTGGTTTGGTTTGCTGTCCGGCACTGTGAAGGCGGAGGGAAGCCCTTCGTGGCCTTCCCGTTATACGAGAGCGCCCAGAGCTCCTGCATGGAATAACCAGCGTGTAAGAAGCGTTGCTTCACACTCCTCCCCGGTTCATCCCAGTCACCCGCATCACGGGTATTGCCGTGAACAAAGATGACCGGGTGATGTCGCACGGGATGTCCCTTGGCAATGCCACCCCATCCCCCGAGGCTGTAACCCCATTCCTGGTCCTGCAAGATGGGAAAGTCTGAGGGGAAGGCAGCTGCTGCAGAAGGCGGCTGACAGTGGGCCACTTCATGCGTGGCCGCGGCTTCCTGACAAAGCAGCAACAGGAAAGCGAGTACCCAGAGTGCCCCGAAACGAATGCCCCAGAGGTGCTCCCGTTGTTCCTGAGGCCTCGTTTTCATATTGCCCGTCATCGTTGCAGAGAATTCAGTAATTGTTGTTTACCTCAACATCCCCCTGACAGGGGCAGCAGAATGCGGTTTAGTCATTTCTCCCGGCCATGTTCGGAAGTTTGAAGAATAGGTTGGGCAAGGAATGTCACGCGCCGACTGATGGTGCTTGTGGTTTCACTTAGCGTGTGGGTTCTGGCAAAGCTAGCCTCGCTCTTGCAGCCACTTCGCGATGCTGGGGGGCAGATCCTTCTGCACTTTCCCGCTGACGTACATGCCGATGTGTCCGACCGGGAAGGAACGCACCGTGTAGTCGGTAGTTCCTATGTGCCGTTCCAGCGCGATGGAGGAGGGCGGGGGCACCAAGTGATCCTGCTCAGCGTAGACATTCAACACAGGCACTCGGATCTTACGAAGATCGACAGGCTTTGTCCCGATCCTCACTTCGCCCTTGATCAACTTGTTTCCCTGATAAAAGTCCTTCATGAACTGCCGATAGGCTTCTCCCGCCTGGTCTGGGCTATCAAAGATCCATTCTTCCATGCGCAGGAAGTTGAGCAGCTTTTCCTCGTTGTCCAGGATATCGATCATTTCAAGGTACTTTCCCAGACCTAACTGGAATGGTTTCAGCATCAAAAACCCAAAATTCATAAACTCCCCAGGGATGTTGCCGAAGGCGTCGACCAATGAGTCCACATCCATGCTCTGGGTTCCGGCGTTGCACCCGGCCCACAGGTTGGGCAAGCCTTCTTTCACGTGAAAGTCTACGGGAGTCACCATGGTCACCAGGTTTTTGACCTTCTCCGGATAGAGCGCGGTGTAGCACAGGCTAAAGGTGCCCCCTTGGCAGATACCTAGGAGGTTGATCCGCTCTAACCCGTGCCGTGCACGCACGGCATCAACACAGTCATTGATGTAGCCGTTGATATAGTCGTCAAGGGTCAACCAACGGTCCCCCCGGCCCGGGTAACCCCAGTCGATCAGGTAGACATCCATACCCAATTTGAGCAGGTTGCGCACCAATGATCTGTCTTCCTGCAAATCGACCATGTAGGGACGGTTGACCAAGGCGTACACGATGAGGATGGGAACTGGGAAGGGCTGCTCCACCATCGGGGTGAAGCGATAGAGGACAACGTTGTCCTCTCGATAGATTTCTTCTTTGGGGCTGACACCAGCCTGAATGTCCTTGTCTTGGATACGGCTGAGGCTCTCGATCCCCTTGACCACCTTTCGGTTCAGTTCAATTAATTCACGAATCGTATCTTCCGGACGGAGATGTAAAGGAAAGGGTATCACTTGCGCCTCGCTTATAGGTTTTCGCTAGGGGCGCTGGTCACGCTGCTCGCTGTGGTCTCTTCGGGCGTGTCCAGTGGTGTTTTGCCGTCGGGTTCCCTCTTTGCCTGGCTGGAAAGTTCTGCTTTGATTTCCTGCAGCGCTTTCTTGAGCTCCTTCGCCTCTTTCCGCAGGTCATAAATTCTGCGGTAGGCCTCATCCAGCTCGCTTCGCGAGGGCAGATGGCTTGTCTTCAAAAACGCTTCGACGATTTCCCGTTCGCGGAGTTTGTACGCTGTCGCCGTGTTCACCAAGTGCCCCTGCTTCCGGATGTACTCTTCTGATCGGAAGACTTCCGCAAACGCTTGGTCAATGACGTCGATCCACAGAAACAGCAATTGCCGCACGTTCTGAACTGTTTCGCCCTTTTCGGCCAGTGAGACCAACTTCTGCATAAACTCTTCGAAGGCGTGAGTCCACGTTTCGGCAAGCCCCACCTGGTATTCAAAACTCGCCCGACGGTAATCTACCCAGGCCCCGAATCCCTTGAGCAGAACTTCGTTCAGTTCGCGGGTGTGCCCCAGGCTCGGGCATTCGAGCAGGCGGCCAAAGGTGCGCTCGTAGGCGTCCCAGTAAAGATTCATGAACTCGATCAGAGCCGAACCATCGCCTGTGGTTGCTTGACCGAAGCGCGACGGAGCCCGTCTCAACGACTCTGTCCACGGCTGGCTTAGCTTTTGCCACTGTTCCAGATACAGCCGCCAGAGCTCACCCGAATCCTGGAGAGCCTTGCCCATGTCTTGGGGGGCCTGCACGAACTGTTGGCGAAGCTGGTCCGTATACTTGGTCAGTATGGTTTGCCAGTCCTCACTGGACTCGACTTTGGGAGCGATAGCCTTCCATGCGCTGACTGAGAGCTCCAGGAAGCGCATCATCCAGTCTTGAGTGGTCAGCAGTCGCTCGCTCACGTCCTTGACGACTTGCTCGGTGTCGGCAGTCCAACCTTTGAGTGCTTGGGCAGCCAGTTCACGCCACTGATCGGCCACACCGGGATAGAATGGTGTCGGGGAGGGCGCAGCCCGCATCAGTTCAAACCAACTTTCCCACATCTGCTTCTGAGCTTCCGTCAAGGCTTTGACCATGGTCTCAGTCTGCTCGCTCCCGTGCACGGTGTTCCCCTCCATACCAAGCTTGCTAGTGCCGGCACTTCGATCAAATGTGCCGGATAGTCAATACCACCAGTAACTTTTAACAGCTAACCTTCAGTCTTGCCCCTTGGGTTTTTTGCCGCCTTGCCCTGCGGTCCAGAGGCGAACGTACTCTGCCTGGGTATCGAGGGCCTTCTGGATGGCCTCCTGCCAGCCTTGCACGAGTTTCTGACCCTCGCGGCTCCAGTCCACCCCCGGTGCGGAGGAAGGCTCGAGCTTCTTGACAATCTCGAACCAGCTCGCCCAGAGCTGCTTCTGGGTGTCGGCCCAACGCCTTATCATCTCCTGACCTTGCTTGGCCCAGTCGACCATCTCCTTGGGAGCACCCTTCCCCGTGGTGAAATTCTCGGCCCAGCGCTGGGTCCATTCGACCTGAGTATCGAGGGCCTTTCTTACGGATTCGTCCCAGGCTTCCACGGTCTTTCCCCAGACCTGGCTAGGCTGAGACCTTGCGAATCCTTGCATGCCCTTGAGCCAGTCATTCCACATCTTCGTCTGAGCTTCAGTCCAACTCTTGACCATCTCTTCTGTTTGTTTGGTCCATTCCATCGCGAGATCCCCTTTCATTCGGATTGTTCTACCTTACCCATCTGTTACCGTGGTCTCCTCCAATTTGTCTGAACGCCGGAAGGCCTCAGTGACGATCGCCGCCTTACATGTACAGCCCACCGTTGACACTGAGGACCTGGCCGGTGACATATGAGGACTTCTCATCCGCTAAAAATAGGACAGCTCGGGCGACTTCCCATGGCTCGGCCATTCGTCCAACCGGAATGCTCTCCACGATCTTGTCCAGAACCTCTTTGGGCATCTGGCCCGTCATGGCTGTTTTCACAAAGCCCGGGGCAACGGCGTTGACAGTGATCCCTTTTCTTGCCGTTTCCAGCGAGAGGGATTTGGTGAACCCGATAATTGCAGCCTTGGCCGCGGCGTAGTTGGTTTGTCCGAAATTTCCTTTCTGTCCCACGACGGAGCTGATACTGATGATCCGTCCGTAGCCCCTCTCGAGCATCTGGCCGATCACTGCTTTTGAGCAGTTAAAGACCGAGGAGAGATCCACCGCAAGCACCTTGTCCCACTGGTCAGGGGTCATATTCTTAAGAGTCCTATCAATCGTGATCCCAGCGTTATTCACGAGGACATCAATCCGGCCGAAATCTTTCGAGACCCTCTCGATCAGTCGTGTGGTATCTTCAAACTGGGAGACATCGGCCCTATAGAGCTTGCCTTGATATCCCTGGCGGGTGAACTCTCTCAGAAAGGCCTCTGCAACCTCATCCGGCTCCACGAGATAGTTCAGGCCTAGAGTGGCTCCTTCCTGAGCCATAA
>JBOHVJ010000129.1:0-5078 GCA_050735075.1 Binatia bacterium | reverse complement strand
TACCTTGCTCGGCGGCTGAGCTCGATCTACGGTCTCCTGGGTTTTTTCTTCTTCATCTTTACGCCGGCAATCCTCCGCCTGAGCCATTGGGCCTATGTGGATCTAGGAGTCACATTTTATTCCACGGCCTCTTTGCTTTGTCTCCTGCGCTGGATGGAGGCAACTGAGGATAAACGGTGGCTGATCCTTGCGGGCCTGTCAGCAGGGTTTGCAATCGCCACTAAACCTAATGGTCTCCTGGTCTTTTTGCTGCTCTTTTTTCTTTTGGTCATCATCATGGAAAGGGGAGAGCGGAGGAATAGGATGGAGACGGCCGGCGCGATCACTCTTTTTCTCATTATGGTTTTCATCCCAGTTAGCCCGTGGTTTTTAAAAAATCTGATCTGGACTGGGAATCCGCTATTTCCTTTTTTCCTCAATCTCTTTGGTGGTGGGGGCGAAGCTGGAGGGGAGCCGGGACTAGGGATCTTTGCCAGGCGCGAGCTGCTCTACGGGGAAACCCTGTGGCAGATAATCGCCTTACCGCTACGGGTTTTTTTTTCTGGCCAGGATGACCAACCACAATTTTTTGATGGGGTGCTGAACCCGATCCTCATCCTATTTCTCCCCTGGTCCTTTAAGGGAAAGTGGGTGGAGGAAAAAAGGATTCTCTTTGGTTTTGCCCTTTTCTATTTTCTTTACGCCTTCTTTCTCACAGAACTCCGTATCCGCTACATCCTGCCCATCGTGCCTCCGCTGGTAGTCCTGCTTGTCTACGGAATCCATAACGTCTATTTGAGAGTAGTCCACCCATCCTTCCTTTTCACTGTGGTAATTTTCCTCTTGGCACTGAACGGAGTCTATCTCTGGAACTACTTTCATGCAGTCTCACCGATGGATTACCTCAAAGGGGGAGAGAGTCGGGAGGCCTATCTGACCCGGATGTTGCCTGACTATCCTGCCCTGCAATACATCAACCAAAATCTCCCTGATACGGCGAGGGTCTACTTTATTTTCATGGGCAGAAGGGTGTATTATTGCGAGCGGGACTATTTCTATGATGCCGGAGATAATGCCTCCTTTCTTTTGGATATGATCCAGAAAGCCCAAAATCAAGACGAGATAAAGATAAGGCTCCAAGAGAAAGGTCTCACTCACCTCTTGATTCGGGAAGATCTATTTAAAAGATTTTTGGCCAACAATCTAACCGCCGACCAGTGGGAAATCTGGGGTTCTTTCGCCAACATTCATTTGAGAGGGCTTTACCGAGCTAGAGGTTATTCTCTTTTTCAAATCCATGGCTCACCGCTGTGACATTTCCATCATCCTTCCGGTTTTCAACGAGGCCAAAAACTTGGCGGCGCTCTTGGATCGGCTTGTGTCCTTGGGTCTTCCGAGGGCAGAGGTAATTGTAGTGGACGACGGCTCCATGGACGGCTGTGACGATATTGCTGAGAAGAGAAACGTTAAGCTCATCCGCCATCCTTACAATATTGGGAACGGGGCTGCCATCAAAAGCGGGATCAGGGTGGCGCGGGGGAAGTTGTTGGTTTTCATGGATGGCGATGGGCAGCATCAGCCCGAGGATATCCCTCTCCTTTTGGCCGAAGCCAACTGCTACCATATGGTTGTTGGGGCACGGGTCAAAGGATCGAAGCTGCGGGTTCATCGTTTCTTGGCCAACCAGATCTATAATGCCTTCGCCTCCTACGTTACAAAGTTTAAAGTGGAAGATCTGACCTCTGGTTTTCGGGTTCTCTCGCGCAAGGATGCCCTGAGATTTATTGATCTTCTTCCCAATACCTTCTCCTATCCATCAACCCTGACTTTAGCCTTTCTCCGCTCCGGTCTAACCGTCAAATACGTCCCGATTCAAACCCTCTACCGAAGCGGCCAAAGCAAGATCAGTTTGCTTGCGGATGGCATTCGTTTTTTGCTGATCATCACCAAGATTGCTACGCTCTTCTCTCCCTTCCGCGTGTTTTTACCCGTTAGTGCTTTTTTCTTCCTCACAGGAATCGGCTATTATTTTTATACCTATATCACCCAGAATCGTTTTACCAACATGGCTGTTTTCCTTTTGACCACGTCGGTAATTATCTTTATGATGGGCTTGGTTTCCGAGCAGATTGCCCTCTTGAGGATGGAACGGCTCACTTCTTCTGATACTCATCCTGTCGCGCCCGGCGGAGACGAGGCACGCTGAGTGATGGGCTTCGTAGAAATAATCAGAAAAAATAGGCTTCGCTTAGCTTCACCGGATGGCCAATATCCCTTTTTATCAGCCGCGCTACTGTTAGAGCGGGATAACCTCAGCGGGCTGCTTCTTCGTTACGCCTCTGGTCTGCTTTTGGATATAGGGGCAGGCGTTTCACCCTATCAAGAGAGTCTCAGTTCACTTGTCGATCACTATTTTTCCTTAGATATTTCTGTCCGCTCAGCGCATCTAGATTGTCTTGGCCACATTGAACGCCTTCCCTTTAAAGATGAGATTGCCGATACTGTTCTCTGCACACAAGTACTGGAACATGTTCCCCATCCCCAGCTCGCTTTAAAGGAGTTGTGGCGCGTCATGAAAAAAGGGGGCCGGCTCATCTTAACCACTCCCCACCTTAGCCGCATCCATGAAGCGCCTCATGACTACTTTAGATTCACAGAGTACGGACTTCGGCTTCTTTGCGAGGAGAGCGGCTTTAGGATTTTGTCGCTAAACCCCGTTGGGAGCCTCCTCTCCTTTCTTGGCCATACGTTTTCTACGGTCTTTCTGAGTCTTTTTGGAATGATCCCTGGCATACGGAGAATGGTCCATTTTCTTAACCTAGTAATGTCACGCGGTATTGTCATTCTCGATCGCAGGATAGACAAGGGCGGAATTTTTGCTCTGAATTACCAACTAGTCGCAGAGAAGCCGAAGGGATAGATATGAGGGTCTGTTTTCTTACGTCTTCTTATCCCCGCTTCCCTGAGGACTCAGCAGGAGTTTTTATCCACAGTTTGGCCTGCTCTCTGGTGCGTCAGGGATGTCATGTGGAGGTTATTGCCCCTCGTGGAGGCACCGACGCTGCTTTCGTGACGAGAGATGGAGTAAATATCTATCGCTTTCCTTACTTTTTTAGTCGTTATGAAAAAATTGCTTATGCCCCAGGCGGAATTCCAGCGGCCATCAAAAGCCATCCATGGCTCACCATGATGCTGCCCTTTTTTTTGCTCTCTTTTTTTGCCCATGCCCTCTATCGTTCTCGTCATGTTGATGTCCTTCACTTTCATTGGCTGCAAAACGCCGTCTTGACGTTGCCCCTCAAGTTTTTTTCCCCACGGCCTACAGTTGTGACTCTCTGGGGAACGGATGTGCAATGGGTGGAGCGCAGCAGTTTTATGCGTACTCTGGCAAAGAGAACCGTCAGCCACGCTGATGCCGTTGTATCGGTCAATGACTACTTTAAGGCAAAGCTTCGATCCTACGGATTCTCTGTGGACAATATTCGGGTCATTCCTAATGGGGTAGACCTGAACCGTTTCGTTTCTCACGATCGTCTCTTATTGCGCGCAAAGAATGGGTTGCCAGAGAAGGCAAAACTGATTCTATACGTAGGCAGTCTCATTGAGCGGAAGGGAGTGAAATATCTCATTGAAGCCATGGGTGAGGTGCTCCAACAAAATAGCAATCCAGTGCTGGCTATTATTGGAGATGGGCAGGAAAGGGCGATGTTGGAGAAAATAGCTTGCCAGCAAGGGTTAGGCACCTCAGGAGTCTTTGTTGGCTCAGTCCCGCCTAGGGATATCCCGGAATGGCTTCGGTGCGCCGATCTTTTCGTGTTGCCTAGTCTTTATGAAGGGAGGCCAAATGTCGTTCTGGAGGCATTAGCTGCCGGGCTTCCGGTGGTGGCCACTGACATCCCGGGCACTAGCGAGATTGTGGCTCATGGAGAAAACGGTCTCCTTGTCCCGCCACGGGATTCGCGTGCGCTAGCAAAGGCGATCAGTGAGCTCCTCAACGACCCACTCAGACGAGAAAAAATGGGCAGAGCAGGACGAGAGATGATTTTACGATTAGGCCTTACATGGGATGATGTTGCTCGAAGATATATTTCTCTTTATCAGGAGTTAGAAAAAGCATCTTAGAGAAATCGGGGATGATGGAAAAGCAGGTGAGTCACTTGTCAACCCCTACAGATGACAAATATCAAGGGCTTCATAGAGGCTGGAAGATATCCCATGATCTCGGCTCTCCTATACATGCTTTGAGAAAATCTCTCCTCCTTCGGCTTGTGCCTCCAGGAAGAGAAGGTTATCGGTGCCTTGATATCGGATGCGGCACGGGAGAATACATCGGACCACTGATCGACATGGGCTACCGGGTTGACGGAGTTGACATCTCCCCTTACGCTATTGCTCAAGCTGAAAAGGATCTGACAGCAGAAAAACGCCCATTCTTTAGAGGTATTGTGGCTTCGCTTGAGACGTTCACCCCAGATCAAAAATTCGATTTGATCCTATGTTCTGAGGTGCTTGAACATCTGGAGGAACCCCTAGCCCTTCTACAGAGAATGATGCGGTGGATCAAGGAAGGGGGGGGTTTCCTTATTACGGTTCCTGCAGATCCTTCCCTCTGGTCTGAGGAGGACGTCATCGCTCATCACATCCGCCGATACACTGAGGCCCAACTGAAGGTCTTGTTGGCCGATGCCAGTCTTCGTCCCGAGCTCTTTTGGTGTTATGGCTACCCCTCTTTAAGACTCCTACTTCGCATGAAAAAGCGATTTTTGGGTAAGCGAGGAATTACACAGATCCAGGTAATGGGTGAGAAGAGTCCGAGTCAATGGATAATTCGTTGGCTTAATCGACTCGTGAGAGGCGCTGCTTATCTGACCGACCGTCATTTACTTTACCATCCTAAAGGAATTGGTTTTATCACGCTTTGTCGGCCTCAGAAGCTTTCTTAACAAACCTTGTGGCAGGCAAAGGATACCAATATAGTTTTTCAAAGCAGGCCCCTGTTATCCTGGATCCTGCAGGGAGAAAGCTAAAGGCCGATAAAGTCGCCGCCGTTATTCTCGACTATGCAGGAAACGATCCAGCACAGTATACCTGTCTAGATA
>JBOHVJ010000128.1:0-3878 GCA_050735075.1 Binatia bacterium | reverse complement strand
TCAGAGACCTCTATGCATTGGCTCTTCTGAGAATGGGGAGGAAAGAGGAGGGGTTGAAAGAGGTAACCCGGTCGGTTCTCTACTCCCCTTCCCTCTCCACGCATTTTTATCTGGGCGATACGCTTCCTCCCTGGCTCTCTCAGAAAGAAAAAGAAGCCGTAGAAGAAGGATTCAAGAAGGCTTTGGCTTCTGAATATGCTGGAGCTATGGAGGGACTTGCCAGTTTTTACGCAAGGCTCGGCCGTTTTACCGATGAAGGGAAACTCTACGAGCAGGCGGCGCTCAAGATGAAAGATCCCGCCACAAAAGCCGGCCATCTCCTCAATGCCGGCCTTGCCTACGTCAAGGTTAACGAGGGGAAAAAAGCAGAAGCGCTGTTTCGTCAGGCAGTCTTGACTGTCCCGCAAGACTCGAGGCCCTATCATCAACTTGCCTTAATCTTTGCTGCTCGAGGAGAGCTGGACGCGGCCAAGACGGTGGTCTCCGAGGGTATTGGTAACGGAGCCGATCCCTTATCCCTTTATTTCTCTTTGGCGGAGGCGGCGCAAAAGGCTGGCAATCGTGAGGAAGAGAAGTCGGCTTTGCTCAAGGCCCTGGATCATCGGCCCTCTTCTTCAGAAACGGTTTTTCGTTTGGGCTCGCTTAATTTACAGGAGAACAACTTTGACCGGGCCGCCCTGTATTTCAGCAAGGCCGCAAACATGAACCCCAACTCCGCCGCTGCTTTTTATCACCTCGGCCTGGCTGAGGAGGGACGCTACCAATTTGTTGCAGCGGGCAAGGCTTACGCGCGCGCCTTAGAGCTGCTTCCCCATAATATCGAGTTTCAGCAGCGCTACGAGGCATTCAGGCTCAAGGTCGCCAGAGGCGCAAAGGAATATACCGGTCCGTTGAGTCGCTAGGGTCTTTGGGTCCATAGGGTCTTTGGGTCCATAGGGTCTTTTGGGTTCATAGAGTCTAGTAAGTATCGCCCAGGCTATGAAGCTGCGTCGTTTTGAAGAGCTTGAGGCGTGGAAGCAAGCAAGGGGATTGGTCTCTCTGGTCTATTCAACAGTGAGAAATACCAGGGATCTCAAGCAGGACTACCGTTTCCGCGATCAGATAACTGGGGCTGCAGTCTCAGTCATGTCAAACATCGCCGAAGGTTTCTCCCGCAGATCTGACCGCGAGTTTACGCAGTATCTCTTTATTGCTAAGGGTTCTTGTGCCGAGGTGCAAAGCCTTGTCTACGTAGCCCTCGACCAACGATACATTACAGAGTCGGAATTTCACACTTTGTACGAGCAGGCAGAGAAAGTAGCTAAGCTAATCAGTGGTCTGATCACATACCTATTGCGTAGTACTAAGCCTAAAACACCCCTGAAAGAAAGAACTTATTAGACCCGAGCAACACCTCGACTCAATGGACTCAACGACCCAATAGACACCATAGACTTAAAGACACAATGGACACTTAGGTTTGTGGGAGAGAGAACTATGAAGAAAGCCTTGATCACAGGGATTACGGGGCAGGACGGCTCGTATCTGGCCGAGCTTCTACTAAACAAAGGATATGAGGTTCATGGAATTGTCCGGCGCGTGGCTATAGAGGACCCAGAGCACAGGCTCTGGCGGATCAAGCATATCCTCGACAGAGTCATTCTCCACCCCGCCTCTATGGAAAGCTTTGCCAGCCTATTCAACGTGGTAGATCAGGTGAGCCCCGAGGAATGTTATCACCTGGCCTCTCAAAGCTTCGTCAGTTACTCCTTTGAAGATGAGTTTTCGACACTTAGCACGAACGTCAATGGCACCCATTTCATGCTCGCCTCGCTCAAGGCCAGGGCCCCTCATTGTAGATTCTATTTTGCTGCGTCCAGCGAGATGTTTGGAAACGTTAAGGAGACGCCGCAGAATGAGAATACCCCTTTTTACCCCCGCTCTCCCTATGGGATCTCAAAAGTTGCCGGTTATCACTTAACTCGAAATTACCGCGAGGCCTATGGTCTGTGGACTCTTAGTGGGATTCTTTTCAATCACGAGTCGCCGAGAAGAGGACTGGAGTTTATAACCAGGAAGGTTACGAATATGGCTGCGAAGATTAAGCTCGGATTAGCCAAAGAGTTAAGGATTGGCAATCTAGAAGCGAAGAGGGATTGGGGTTATGCGGAGGACTATGTGAGAGCCATGTGGCTCATGCTCCAACAAGAGGAGCCAGAGGACTATGTCATCGCTACGGGAGAGGTCTTTTCGGTCAGGGAGCTTGTCGAGTTAGCCTTTGGGTATGTTGGTTTGGACTGGAAGGATTACGTGGCAATCGATGAAAGACTCTATCGACCGGCGGAGGTCTATGAACTTCGGGGTGATTTCAGTAAGGCAAGAAAAAATTTGGGCTGGGAACCGACAATATCCTCGAGAGAGCTGATACGGATGATGGTGGACGTAGAAATGGGACAATTGAAACGCCAATCATTAAAATTCGATGGTTACCCTGTCGACACTAAACTCTCCGGGGAAACGGAAGTTCGCATCGAGCGATTAGCTCCTTAAATTGGGAATTGTGCCGATGCGTCCTTGTGACTTCTAATCCAGGAACCAGGCCGAGCACAGTAGCGAGCTGTACACCGTCCCAGATCATGGACTCCCTTTAAAGCTGAAACCTGTCAAAGTCACAGTCTGAAGCATACCACCAGCTGGAGCAGCTTCATATTCAAGCGTCATGACTGTGTTTGGCGATCCTACGAAAGACAAACCGGATACATTGATACAGGCTGGTACGTTGGACCCCGCACTAGTGTATCCGGTCCAGAGGATTGTTCCTATGCCGGAAGTGCCGTCTCTTAGAGTGACTCTAACTTCCTGGGGGCCAGCGAATACGGCTCCTGTGAATCCTGTACAGGCGTGAATGGATGTCGCAACGTGGCGCACTCCAGTTCCCCCTGCCAGCCTAGTTGCAATGGCCTGCAGGCCCTGTGCTGGAGCGTCCGTGACAGACCATGCATTCGCAAGCTCATTCGGTGTAGCTTCCCATGAAGCAGCCGGGAGAATCAGCAGACCGATGATTGAAAGGATCACAAAGGGTTGTCTCAACATAAATCCTCCTTACAGGTTCCTACCCCTTTATATTGTGTACTCTTTCTTGCTCCCTACAACATATTGTATATTACTTTTGTCGGGAGAGATCAAGATTTTTTACTCTACCAGCATCATTTAATGACTTTCGCCGCTTGGGATCAATTGTACCTTGGTCCAATGTGCTCTGAGTAGAAGGACAAATGGCTATGCTCCCCCGAAGCGCTGGTGAAGATGTGTATGAAGGTTTTGCATCTTAACGATTATTATCAACGAGTCGGCGGAGCAGAGACTATTCTCTTCAACACCCTTGATGCGCTTGAAGAGCAGGGAATCGTGAATGTCGTTGTGCATGAGCATCCAACTCCCATAAAGGAGAAACACCGGCATGTCTATGAAGTGCCCAGTCTTAGTGCTCCACACATCCGGCAATCCTCGATCATCTCCAATACGCTCGGAAGGATATTACAAGAGGAGAAACCGGACCTTGTCCACATTCACGATATTGGCAACCCGGAGGTATCGGAGATCAGTCGTTACTATGCCCCAACGATCCAAAGCATGTATAACCACAACTACTATTGTCCCGGGGGCGCAAAGTATCTTCCGCTCATGGGAAGGATTTGCGAACGCCCTTTCGGGAGGGCTTGCCTCATGTCTGCCTTTCTAACGCATTGCAATAGCATCAGACCCAGGCTGCTCTTCTCTTCCTACTATCGAACCCATCACATGGTGAATAATAACCGTGGTCTCCTATTCCTGACGCTGAGCCACTATCAAGCAGAATGCGTTCTGCAGTCAGGGTACCATCCGGATGCTGTGAAGGT
>JBOHVJ010000127.1:0-6966 GCA_050735075.1 Binatia bacterium | reverse complement strand
GTTATGACCTGGAGCTGACTGCAGCCGTGTCCCAGGCCCTGTCCATTCCTGTGATTGCCTCGGGTGGGGCCGGAACCTTGGAACACCTCTACGACGGGTTTGTCCTCGGCCGAGCAGACGCGGTGCTGGCCGCCTCCATCTTCCATTATCGAACTTACACGATTCCCCAAGCGAAAACTTATTTGCGCGAGCGCGGCATTCCAGTCAGAATGATGAATGCGGAATGATGAATGCTGAGTTGAGAAAGCAGTCTTCCATTCATCACTCATCATTCATCACTCAGCACTGCCTTTGAGGGAGCCATGGATGTGAGTCAACTGAAGTTCGACGAGCAGGGCCTGATCCCGGCGATCGTTCAGGATTGGCGGGACGGCACTGTCTTGATGCTCGGGTACATGAACAGCGAATCCCTCAAGAAGACGCTGGAAACCAAATCGGTCCACTTTTGGAGCCGGTCGCGGAACAAGCTCTGGGAAAAAGGGGAAACCTCCGGCCATCGGCTTGTCCTCAAGGATCTCTTTCTGGACTGTGACGGAGACACGGTGCTGGTCAAGGCCGAACCGATTGGCCCCACCTGTCACACCGGCGAGAAGGCCTGCTTCTTTACCCGCCTGCAGTCGGACGGAAAGCCGGAAGCACACAAAACACCCGACGCCTTCGGCGGCATACTCGAGCGGCTCTATCAGACGATTCAGGATCGCAAGCGGTCACCCAAGCCTGATTCCTATGTCTCTTCGCTGTTCCAAGGAGGCGGGGACAAGGTACTCAAGAAAGTGGTGGAGGAAGCAGGCGAGATGGTGCTGGCCGCCAAGGGCGGAAAGAAGGAAGAAATCATTTACGAGGCGGCCGACCTCCTGTTTCACACGCTGATTGCCCTTGGCTATCACGACATAAAGCCGGAAGAGGTCTATCAGGAACTGGCGAGCCGGTTCGGGAAATCGGGGCTCAAGAAAGGAAAGGACAAATGAGCGACTGCCTCTTTTGCAAGATCGTAGACAAAAAGATCCCTTCCAAAATCGTCCACGAGGATGACAAGACTGTGGCCTTCGAGGATACCAACCCCCAAGCGCCGGTCCACGTGCTGGTCGTACCGAAGCGGCACGCAGCCTCGATCGCTGATCTGAACGCCGCGGATGCCGGCTTGCTGGGCCACCTCATGCTGACCGGCGCGGCCATCGCCAAGCAAAAGGGCGTCGCAGAATCCGGCTACCGGCTGGTGGTTAACACGGGTCGGAACGGCGGCCAGACCGTCTTTCATCTTCATCTCCACCTCCTCGGCGGCCGCCCCATGCACTGGCCCCCGGGGTAAAAGAAGGGCGATCAGTTCAGATGGACAGTAAGATGAAGAAAACAAGAAAAAAGACGAGGCAACTTTCGGGCATCGCCCTCTCACTGAGTCTTTCCGAATGGAGTCGCCGCGCCCTTCAGGACAACCTGAGAGAGCAGTACCCACGAGCATCCTCAAAGGAAATCCAGGAGCATATGTACCAGCATCTCACGAGGCTGGAACGAATTCGCCACCGCGCATTGGTCCAGCTTCAAGGCCGGACACGTTGAATGTCCCCTGCCGGTGACGTTTCCTTCGGCAAAGCCTTTCGCTCCCTTTTGGGATGTCTTCGCCGCTACCGCATCCGTTACTGCTTGATCGGGGCGTTGGCCGTGTCGGCTTGGGGGACCAGCCGTGCCACACAGGACATTGACTGCCTCGTCGTCTTGGAAGAAAAACAGCGGGCCCGCTTCCTAGAGGAACTTCGCCGCCGCGGGTTTATCCACGATGTCCAATGGGCCGATCTGAACCCCCTGCTGAAAGATCATTGTCTCCGATTTCGTCTCGGCGGCATCCCGGTGGATCTTCTATTTCCTCGCGATGCCCATGATACGCAAGCTCTGAAGCAACGGCGCCTGAAACATGTGGTGGGGCAACGGATTTGGGTTGTGGGGCCCGAGGACCTTATTCTAATGAAGCTGAAAGCGGGCCGGCACAGGGACTTCGACGACGTGTTGTCCATTGTCTCTGAACGAGGGTCGGAACTCGATCAGAAGTACCTAAGGCAATGGGCCAGGCGCTTGGGTCTGTGGGAAGAACTGATGTATAGTTTGACGCAAGCGCCGCCGGCTCAGTAGGGGGCACGAGGTTGACGTTCGATTCCCTCGGCGGCCGCCCCATGCACTGGCAGCTGGGTCAAGAAAATCGCCCGTTCCCTTTTTCTTTTTTTAGGTGAGTTGACACAATTGCCAGTAAGTCATAGCTTGGTTCTTATTTCTCACTTAGTGGTTATCCTTCGGGTGATCTAGAAGATTGAACATAGAATTGAAACTCTAGCTCATAACGCCATTATGGATGAGAGACAAGCTGCATCTTTTGTTTTGTCAGACGTCCGTTTTCTTCATTGGAACTTCGATCACCGAAACGATTGGTCGCACAATTACTGGTTGGCCACAGGGAATATTGAGGCACCCAATCTTGATCAGGCGTTTAGGCAATTCAGGGAAAAGTTAGCAAAAATTATCCCGAGAGTGGCTCTAATCGGCCAATGCTACGTCGAATCTGTTTTTCAGCCTTTCCTTGTTCTGAGGGAAGATAAGGACATAGCGTTCTTTAGGTTTGTCCGTGATACTCAAGCTGTTGGCTTGATGTTCATGGATAAAGAGCTTAAAGCGTTGAATCACTTGCTAGTGAACACAGAGGTACCGGAGGAGTTCTATTACTATTGGAATGATGCCGTAAATGCCACGGGATATTCTTCTAAGCTGCTGCTCATGTTCTCTGCCATTGAGGCACTGGTTAAGATTCGTAATGGTTCAAACGCAGGCCAGAAAGACTGGACCAAACTTGAACGGATACTTGGCGCGGAATTAAAGAGGGATATATGGGGTGAGAGGGGAGATTCGACAAACGCATTGCGGCATAGACTTGTGCACGGTGAATATTTTAATCGTGAAGACTCTGAAAAGAATTACCTCGAGCTTGTGCACAAGAAGATTGTTGCCTACTTCAATGAGACCGCTTTTGGAGAAGGTCTTATCGAGGAAAATGTTGTAAATCCACAGCGGCATTTCTTCGGGAATAGAGAGGAATGGCGTGGGTTTTTAAGGGCCAAAGAGAAAGAGCGATTGAATCTCAAGGACGTGCTAGCTGAATCGGAGAACAAAGGGTTCGAGAGTATGGAACAGTACGAATTTGTTTATGATGAGGCTACTACCAAAGATTACTAGCTTTTATTCGTGGCAGAAAAATGCAGGGGAATCCTTCTTTAGGCGATGGAGCAAAGATGCAAGGAATCTTTTAAATTGTTAACGGGTATCATGGACATCGAGGCGTTCCGGCAGATGGTGGCCAAGAATCCCAAGGGATTTCTGGGACGATACGGCCTGGGGAATAAGCTGCTGCAGGAAGGTGGGAATCTGGAGGAAGCGGTCGAGCACCTGCGCGTCGCAGTCCAGCTTGATCCCGTGCATGTCGCCTCGCACCTCGCCTTGGGCCGTGCCTTGGTCGCCCTGGGGAGGAAAGAGGAGGCCAAGCCGGTGCTCACGGCCGGGATCAACGCGGCCGCATCAGGCCGCTCGAGCGGCGGCGTGGACCTCATTCCGGAGATACGTGCCTTGCTCCAGACGTTAGGCTAAGAAAGAACAGGTCAGGAACCTTTTTCTGAGTCCTCGGGAGCCGCCCCATGCACTGGCCTCCGGGGTGAGATGATGGCATGTGTGGCTCAACGCTCCTGCGTCTCCGGCGAAGTCCCTTAGGTCCCCCACACCCTCTTAGAACTTAGCGGCAAGTCGTCCGACGCACGGTTTAGGAAACCGTTTCTGGCACCCAACTCCAGCTCACTCAGGCTCACACCACACCACTCCAGCAAAAGGTTTAGGCGAAAGGGGAACTTTGGCTGGAGTGCTGTGGAGTAGTGTGGAGAGTGGTGGCGTTGAGCACAACATGAGCAGAGACGGATCTATTCTTGTGGTTTAGAGGTCTCCTGACCCGGGAATAACTCGAGGACCCTGCTAATGGGCTCACCAAAACTGACCGCGCCGAATCGGGTCATCGTGGCTCCGTTAACGGCGATGACCTGTCCTGCATCGTTGAACACCGGGCTTCCGCTACCCCCGAGGGTCGTTTGAGCATCATAGGTAATGCGGTGAGGGACCACATCTGCAATGTGGCCTTGTGTCGCCAGCGGCCGGACTGCCCTCTGCTGAGCCATATCCTCCATTAAGTTGTGGAGATCGTGGCCAGTTTTCTTGATCAATGCCTCCGCCACTCTCTCGTCCATCCGGGCCAGTATGCTCTCGACCCCAGTTGGGTAGCCAAGGACGACCACAGCCTCTCCGGCGGCAGCTTGACGGGCCGATTGCCTGATTGGGATCGCCGCGATCTTCTCAGGAGACTGGGAGAGCTGTCCCAACGCGACGTCTGCCTGGTCCGACAAGCGGACGACGGAAACCTCATAGGGCGCTGTCCGGGTGGGGAAGTAGGCAAGGAGCTTGACCAGCTTTGGTTGCAAGCCAGCCTTCAGCTTTTCGGCGTCGCTCGAGTCCATGGACCATGGCTCCATAATGTGACGGTTGGTGACAATGAGACCTTTGGCGTCCACTAGGAAGCCGGTGCCCGTATATTCCACCAGCTCTGCGGGATCACCTTCGACGGTTCCCTTTTCGACAAAGCCATAGGCTCCATAGAGTAGGCAGACCGAATGGCCGTAGCGTTTGATCAACGCCTCGGCGCTAAGGCGCTCAGTCTCCAGCATGGTGAGCCGTTGGGTCAGTCCCTGGATCTCCTTTGCCGAGGCACCGTGCCGGCGCTGTTCATCCACCAACGCACTTAAGCGGCCGGTCTCCTCCTCGTAGGCGGTCAGCGCGGCCGCTATTCTTCGCCGTTCCTCTGCGGTCTTCTGCTCAAGGTCGGCTTGCGTCTGTCGCGCAGATCGCAATTCCTTCAACAATGCGGCGTACTGCCGCTCCTGTGCTTGCTGTGTGGCGTAGCTGTAATAGGCGAGCCCTCCTACGATGCCGAGCAGGCCGATGAACAGAGCGAGGACAAGAATTTGAGTGGTCCGTGAAGCATTTTTCCGTATGTCATAAGCGAGCTGGCCGAAGAAGGACCACACGGTACTCCCGCCTCTCAGGCCTCTCTCTGCCGCTACATCCCTGGCGTCTTGCAAGATCTCTCTCACGAGCTTACACGCCGCGTATTCTTCAGGACGAATGCGAAGACGCAGCTTCGGGCCCTTTGGCCCCAACTGGATGAGATCCTTGTTGTGAAGCAGTATCTCGGTGATGGGCTTGTGATTGACCAGCGTGACCGCCTCCGCCGCCCAGTTGCGCAAGTGAAGTTCGCAGTTGTGTTCAAAGATCTCGGCCTGCAGCGGGTCGACAGGCCAACGGTCGCTGGTCGGGATGCGAAGATCGTACTTGGAGGCACTGCCGAGTGTGAGCCAAGAACAGTCAAAGAATTCCGTCTCACCTCGCCGGCTGCCGGAAACGTGGACAAGGGCGAATTTCATCGAAAACCGATCCTGCCTATCCGGTCATCAAACGTTATGGCGGGGTTCGAATAGCTGCTTGCTCTGAGTGACCTTATCCAAAAACCCCTTTTCTAGATCGATTCTTATCTATGAGAAACTTATGAAGTTTTCGCTGGCTAAGCATGAGTTCAGAAACAACTAATTGTGACTTTGAGCCGGGTAGTCGCGGGATGCGTGCCTTGAAAGAAGATCTACCACAGCCCCGAGGGATTATCCTTCTTCAGATAAACTGCCTCCGCCGGATGTATCTCATTACTAATGAACCTAGGATTCAAGGGGACCGCCAGAAATACGTAAGCTACTAACTCATCAATATCGTGAACAACAAGGTAGTAACTGGAAACCTGGCTATGCGTTGAAGTCGAGAAGGTTGGAACAGATCTTGTCAAATCCCACTGGACTAACATCACTCCCTGTTCAGGCCACCGCTCGGGGTACCTCAGTGTTTCAAACCTATCCAGTTCCTTGATCATTGTGTCATACTTGCTGAGGGTTGGATTCCCAGCGTAACGCTTGAAGCGCTTCCAAATTCTGGTAAGCGAGTGGCGTAGCTTTCGTCGTTCTGATTCATTCAGCCAACGGCAGAGATATCCCTTCAGGTACATCTCTACTGCGTGATGGAACAGATTCCCCGCCATTGGCATAAGGGTGCCGAAGTAGGCAAAACGAGCTGCTGCATAGTAGTGGGTCCCGAGCAGGAAATAACGTTCTCTTAGTGTCTCCTTATCCTCTGCGCTCCTGCCTCGATAACCCATAGGACATTGCCAAGCTTTTCTTACGGTTTTCAATAGAGGTGAGAAGATATCGGTCAGGTCCAGCATTTGCGCGGAGAACAAGAAATATTCGTTTTTGAATCGTGAAAAGCTTACGCCAAACCCTTGGAAAAATCGATAGGAGTTCTTAGGCAATGAGGTCAGGTTTTCGACCGACCGCGGAGAGGCGAAAAAGTCGCACGGCTGTGGGAACAGAGCGCCGGAAACTAGGACGTCAGCAACTGTCTTGGCGGTCAAGCATGCTGAACCTTTTCCCTCACCTCTTTTACCTCTCAGAGTGTGACGAGCTGCCTTTGATTGCACGCGTCCACCGAACACCTTCTAATTCCTCTCTCCACAGCGTGATTCCGGGTGGCGCCGACTGTTGGCAGTAAGTTTGATGGGCGGCTGGGGTGAGCCCTACTGCGGCCGTCGAGCGAGCACATTCTGATCGTGCGCGCTCCGGGAGCACGGGGCTCAGCCCAGCCGCCACATTCCAAATTGGGTCGGCGACAGGACCCGCAAGCACCCCCTTTCCCCCTCGTTGACACCGCTTTCTTCCGTCTGTTAAATTGCAGGGTCCAATTATCTCTTTCTCAAGCCCTTCCGATTCAACGTCGAGTGGCTCGGTTCGAGATATCAGTAGAGGGACAGGAGCAGAATCGGCGGTGAGCCACGGTCTCATTCCTCAAGAC
>JBOHVJ010000126.1:0-1884 GCA_050735075.1 Binatia bacterium | reverse complement strand
GTTATGAGATCAGTCATGCAAGAGCGGGCAAAAGCGGCAACAGCTTCGGACCTGTGCAGTGGGACCTGCTGAGCGGACATACAATTAAGAAAGGACTCTCGTGTCGTCGAGAGCGCCAGCGCAACGGTTCCGATAAACCGCGTCGCACCTATTTCGTTGCCTTCCTAACGCTTCTTTGCGGGCTATCGTTTTCCTACGCAGGAGAACCCGAGAAGCACTATCCGCCTTATCCGGAGGTGTGGGGGTATGAACTGCAGATGCCGGGGAAGGATGACAGCCGTTCAGCGCTTGAATTTACGAAACTGGAAGATGGCGATTATGCGTTTACCTATGTGAAGAGCAGGATTACACGGCAGACGCGAGAAGGAACGACCTATTTAACGCAATACGCACTAACCCACTTTTTTTCACAGGAGCAAAAATACATCACGGGAAATGAACTCGAGCAGTTTTGGGAAGATCATAAACGAGCGTGGGATCTCTACAATCGACCAAAAGCACGGTTCCATGATGGTAGCTGGGCAGGGGCTTTCAATCCTACTATTGATGCTTGTTCTGGATATCTGAAGGGGTTCTCGATAGCCAAGGTAGATACCCATGGAAAGGTTGTAAGAACGGTCGTGCCGCTCGTGCTCTATGCTGCGCCTCGCGAAGATGTCGCGCGCTATCCGTGCGAAGGGAACGAAGACTATGACAAAGACTATTTCATGCGGCAGGTAAGTGTCCCTGAATGGCACGTGCTCCCTTTGGAGGATGACACCTTCCTGATCTATAGCTATGACGAGAACCTTATTCTCCGGCTCGACAAGGATTTCAATTCAAAGAGCGATTTATTGGGTAGGAGGGTTTTCATTATCGACACTGACGCTTACCAAGAGGTTGCATTGCGATCGGCCGGCGATGATCAGGGAATCAATGATGCTTTAACTGACTATGTGTTGACACTCAAGAAAGGAGATTAGGAGATGAAATTCACAGGTGGTGATAACTTGACGGGATTCAAGAAACTCATTAACGATATTTTCATGCGCAATGAATTGTATAACGGCGATGGCGGTTATGAGATCAGTCATGCAAGAGTGGGGAGAAGCGGCTATAGCTTTGGGCCGGTGCAGTGGGATCTATCGACCGGACATGTGATCAAAAAAGGCAATACACCAGAAGAGACGGTAACGGTAGAAAGTTTGCTCACGGGCATCTTGAGCAATGCCAAAGACAACGCCGGCGACCGCGTTGTTTCCAATGAACAGCGAGATCATCTTCTTAGTACAGTCGCGACCAAAGGCGCCACATTGACGGAGGCGGAAAAAGCAACAATCAACGCCGCCCTTTCGAGCGACTATGGGGTGCAAGCGATCAATGATGCCTATTTAATCGAGCTGGACACGAAGGTCGCACGGATCGATGCGCTGGTGGCGGAGTTGCGGGGGGTGGGCAGGGAGCAGGCCGCTGATTTCATCGAACACAACCAGACCATGCAGTTGCTGCTTATCGACTACGACAACCAGTTTGGGATTAGCGGGATAGATGTGAACGGAACGGTTGTTCCGGACTCCGAGAATGCCAAGTTACTGCGTTATCTCAAAGGCGAGGAAGTGCGCCTGGAAGGGGTGCCCGTAAAGCTCGACGGGGATCTGGATCTCGGTGATTTCGGCAACTTTGTATTCCAAACAAAATATGCTGTAACGAAGGATCCAAACACCAACAGGTATGGTTTTGAGGATTTAGTGCGCCGGTACAGCCATGTGCTGAATGTCGCGGGAGAAAACGGTTTGCTCCCCGATAACTCTGAGGGGTTGGGCGCAATCAACCCAATCTTGCCACACTGCCCGGTGTTGCCGAATGCACCTGGGGCAGGAGGCCCGTGTGGTTCACGGCTCTTTA
>JBOHVJ010000125.1:0-3027 GCA_050735075.1 Binatia bacterium | reverse complement strand
GGTTTGCTCCCTTCTCGGCGACAAACCGGCGCGCCAAAGCCGGCATCAAATCTTCATAGCAAATAAGGGATCCCGCTTTAACCCCTCCTCCAGGGAGGTCCAGTGTGAGCGGCCCTTCGCCCGGCGTGAAGCCATCGCCGATAGGGGGAAGGCCTGGAAGTTTAGCGAGGGCAGCGGCAAAGGGAAGATATTCGCCAAAGGCGAGAAGAACCTGCTTGTGATAATGACTCAACACGCGCCCCTCTGCATCGACCAGAAAGGCGCTATTGAAGGCCTTGAGGTTGGCTGTAGCGGGCTTGCCACGAAAGCTCCTGGCGCCGAAGATGAAAGAGGTATCTGCTGGCAGCTCGGGAAGAACCTCCGCGGGGAGCTGGGCGATATTTTCCGGTACCCAAGCCTCCACTGCCGTTTCGGGCCAGATCACAAGACTCACACCCTGAATCTTTTTTGTGAGCTCCAGATAAGATTTGAGGTTGCTCTCTAAGTAAGCGAGATTCCATTTTTCTCGTATATCGATGCTCCCCTGAATCGCCGCCACACTAAGGGTACGGGCCGCCCGCATATCAGCATCAACGCTCTTGAGCCTGAGATGGCCATAGAAAAGGGTAGCGATCAAAAGCGCGCTCAAGCCTGCCCCGACGCGAACGAGAGCCCTGGTTCCTTCACTACGGAAGAAGATCGCAGCGTAAAGAGTCGTATTGACCCACACCAGAATAAAGCTGGTGCCGTAGGGTCCCACCAGATCGGCCGACTGAATGAGAGAGAGAAACTGGGACTGACTGTTGGCCAGGTGCCAGGGAAAAAGATAGGGGAACCAAAATTCGATGCCAACCCAAAAGAGCGCAGGGAGAAGATGGAACGAGCCCAATCCGAATAGACGGATGAGCAGCGCGAAGAGCGCTATAGGCAGAGCCGCATAGGCGGAAAAAACCAAAAAGATCAGCTCGCTCGCCACGTAGGGGAAGCCACCGAAGACCCTGATCGTGTAGTCGAGCCAATAGAACCCAAAAATGTTAGCGACAACGCCCGCGAACCAGCCGAAGAGAAAAGCCTGGAGCGGAGTCCCGCTCGATCGAACAAGCCAAAAAAGGGGGATAAAAGCGATCCAAGTTAGGGGAAAGAGCATAGGAAAAAGAAAAGGCAAAGCTAAGAGGAGTCCGCAAGCAAGGGAAGCTTGAAATTTACTTGACATATAAAAAGTTAACATATAAAAGACTTCTGTTTTAGCTGCCCGCCCTTCACTACCATGAAAGTGGGAAGAAAAGACAGACTTTCTAACTATTGCGGAGGTGGCCCATGGAGGGAGCGAGAAAATTTGCTCTCAAATCCTTTCTTATCTTCTTTTTTATAACAACGACTGCGCACGCTGCCTCTCTCTTAGGCGATGAGGTGGAGAAGTTCTTCAAGGAGAGGGTCACATTCGGCGGCTTCGTTGAAAACACTACAGGCCTTGCAGTGAGCCACGGAGACCGGCACTTCAACACCTCCAACCGCTTAGACATGCAACGGTTCACCCTTCAACCCGAGCTCAATGTGAACTTTGCAGAGAGTCTTAAGCTCTTTATCTCATGGAGGTTCGTAAAGGAAATCCGCTACAGCGGCGAGGCAAAGAGCCGGCGGAGAACGGTTGCCCCTGGCCCCGTGGAACCGCTCGACAACACCTTTTACGACGAAGACAGCTTCAAACCTTGGGAAATGGTTTGGGATTATATCCCTACGGACCAGCTCAGGATCCGGCTTGGCCGCCAATTCATCTCCTGGGGTGAGACCGATGGGGTGAGGCTTCTGGATGTCATTAACCCACAGGACCTCACCTTTTCTCCCCCCGCCGCACCCAACCTCTTCGACCTCGACGAGACACGGATTCCTATGTGGGGCGTAAGGGCCTTATACACTGTGCGGCCAGTGAGTAATACGATACTGGAGTTCTTCGCCCTCCCTGGATTTGACGAGGCAAAGAAAAGGGTGGATGAGATCGCTCCAAGTAACGACATCGGGCCACATAGATATGGCCGATGGTCACCGCATCCAGAGACCAGGATCGCGTTCGGTCGCCTCTTTACCAACCCGATTGGCCCAGTCCCTGTTATTATCCCCAGAACACATAGGGAGCTTCCCGATGCAGGTGACAATTGGAAAATAGGGACAAGGATCACCCACAACATCGGTGCACTAAACCTCGGCCTCGGCTATATTTGGGGATTCAATCCTCAGTCCACGGACATGGTATTCAAAGTCAAGGGGATTAGTTGCCTTGTTCCTGTACCAGGTTGTCCCGCTCCCACAGTGGTGAGGTTGGACTTGATCAACGACCGTACAAGCATCTTTGCCGGCCACTTTAACTATACTGTGGGTGACATCGTTGGGATCCCACTGAACACGGCAATCAGAGGTGAATTGGCATTTTATCCCTCAAAGCCCTATAACATCTCAAAGTATCCTGGCTCCCCTGGCTTCAAGGCTGGACCCCACCCGAGACATCTCGATGGTATAACTGAAAAAAATACCCTCAGGTATTCCCTTGGCTTCGACCGGTCAACTTATATTCCGTTCCTCCAGGACGACCCATGGCGTCCTTTCAGAATGTCCTTCCAGATCTTCCAGAGCGTCATCCTCGACCACGAGAACGGAATCCGCTTCTTCTCCACCGCTGAAAAGATCAAAAAAGTTTCCACCGCCCTAACCTTTAGAGTATCCACAGGCTATTTGGGGGACACAATCCTGCCGGATATTTTCTTAGGCTACGATCCAGACGGCTACTGGGTCGCGAACCCTGCAGTGACCTATGCCCCATCCTGGAACGAGAAGATCAAGATAAGTCTTATCGCGGCTATCTACGGGGGCCACAACAAGTTTAAGTCCTTTGGCTTTTTTGATGAGAAGGACTCTGTTTTTCTTAAACTGCGCTATCAGTTCTGATGGCAAAATGGAGGTTAAAATGAAGTCCATAGTCAAATGTCAATCGTCAATTGTTTCACGGTTTCCGATTTACTGCCTCTCAACCCTCACCTTAATCCTCTCCCTGCT
>JBOHVJ010000124.1:0-6847 GCA_050735075.1 Binatia bacterium | reverse complement strand
ACTTCAGCGCAACAGCCTGGCACAGGCCTTGCTCATATAGATCCACAGTGAAACGGAGGATTCAATGAAAAGGAAAAGCTTAATGAGGCACTGGTTGGTAAGTGCAACCCTGACGGCTGTAATGCTTCCGGCCCTTACGGGGTGTTGATCTATAGCGGCAACTCCTTTCCTACCTAGTGTGGATACCCGCGGGTTAAGCAAAACAGAGGTGCAGAGTGTTCTAGGGCAAAACAATGGGCTTAAAGGAAATATTCACAAAAAGGAGGACTAAGATGCAACCAAATAGTTATTTGAAATTAAATGTGCTTGTAGTGGCTCTCATCTTCGCTGGGTGTACGGCCAGCTTCGAGCCTCGTCTAAGCTCTTACGACCTCACCAAAAACCGGCTGCCTACAGTGAAGGAAGTACAAAGGGGAGTGGAGGTCTCGGTGGAGGAGTTTGTTTCGGCCAATAAGTCACGTCGGGCCTTTGATGCTGATGTTGCTCCCCATGGCGTGTTGGCCCTGCTGGTGCGCGTGGAAAACAAGGGGACTGAAAATTACAAGGTACAGAGAAGTCAAGTAAGGGCTTTCTTCGACGGGCAACCCCTACCTCAAATATATGGACATGAGGCGGCCACCCAGGGAGCCACAAGGGATTATGTTTGGAATGCCCTGGTAAACACGGTAGCTATGGGGCCTTTGGCCATGTATTTTGGTGTGGCCGGTATGGCCGCTACTGCCAATCAGACAAAATCAATCAATAGGAAAATCGAGCAACATTTTGAAAGCCTCGAGTTCAACGACACAGTGGTGAAACCTGATGAAACAGTCGCAGGATTTGTCTTCTTTAACCTCCCTGAAAGATTGAAAAGGGTAGAAAACTTGACCATGGAGGTTACCGTAGAGATAGACTCGCCTGAAGAACCGGGAGGCAGGCGGCTTAACTTTAACCTTCCTCTACCCACCTTGGAAGTATCGTAGGAAGTGGACCTTGATGCAATTGCATTATCCTCAATGTTCGATCCGTTTTTACAACACACCAAACGAAGTCTAATCCAAACGACCAATTCAAGACATGAAAGAGGGAACCCCATGAAGAAAGCACGAAAGCTCAAAAAGCAGCATGCTGAAGACAAACTCCCAAACGCGAATGTAAACCAAGACAGCGTGAAAAGTGATTCTTCGCACCCGGTGTCGCTTAGTAGGCGCGCGTTTCTCGGCAGTCTTGGTGGAGTGGCTGCCTTAACTCTTGCAGCAGATGTCTCAAAGCTGTCACCGCTGCTCGGGGTGAATCCCACGGAAGCCCATGCTTTGGAAATCGGACCGCTAGACGGAGTGAATCGTCGCAATGCGTCGGCTAGAGTGCGTCACGATGCAGAGGTCTTCAATAGGCGCCTACCGATTCCCGACCACCCGTGCAATGGCGACGAAGATTTGTATCCGAGCAAGATCGGCAGCTACTCCAAGGGTCTGCCCCATGAGCCCGACCGCGGTGAGGTCGACGCGAGGGCGTACAACTCGTTGATTCAAGCATTGACGACTGGTGAGCCCAGTGATTTTGAAGCCATCATCATGGGCTGCCCTCCTGACCGTCGCCGCAGGCTGGTCAATCCCCAGGCTGGACTCGCTTTCGATCTGGAAGGCACCGATTCCCACCAGCATGCAATACGCGCGGCCCCTGCGTTTGCCAGCGCTGAAGAGGCGGGTGAGATCGTCGAAAACTACTGGATGGCACTATTGCGAGATGTGCCTTTTGAGCAGTACGAAAGTAGCTCGTTGGCTCTAGAGGCGGCGGATGACTTAAGCAGGCTTTCAGATTTCAGGGGTCCCAAGGAAGGAGGCAGGGTCACACCAAGAACCCTGTTCAGGGAAGATTTTCCTAGGGTTCTAAAAGGCCCCTACATCTCTCAGTTCATGTGGCTGGATGCACCGTACGGTGCGAATTTCGTCGAGCAGCGGATGCAAACCACGGTAGCCGGCCTAGACTATATGACAAGTTTCGATGAATGGCTGGACATCCAGAACGGATGCCTGCCTTCACGGAGTGATCGGTTCCAATCTCGCCGCCGTTATATCACCAACGGCCGTCATATAGGCCAGTGGGTACATGTAGATGTGCTCTTTCAGGCTTATTTCGTCGCCTGTCTGGTCATGGCGAGCATGGGCGTGCCACACAACCCGGGCAATCCCTACAATAATTCGGCGACTCAGGATGGTTTTGGCACATTTGGGGGGCCCTATTTCAAGACTCTAGTCTCCGAGGTATCGACCCGTGCGCTAAAGGCCGTGTGGTACCAGAAGTGGTTCGTACATCGGCGCAGCAGGCCAGAGGATTTCGCAGCTCGTGTCCACCTCCGTATTTCTGGACTGGCACCGGACTATCCCATCCATCCGGATGTGCTTAATTCGCGGGTGCTCTCTCGGGTCTTCGATCATAACAGTCGACTCAACCAAGGTAATGGTACTTATCTATTACCGATGGCGTTCCCCGAAGGGTCTCCGCTACATCCCGCTTACGGCGCTGGTCACGCCACTGTTGCCGGTGCCTGCGTAACGATTCTGAAGGCGCTTTTCGACGAATCGTTCGTCATAGAAAATCCGGTGATCCCTCATCCGAGGGATCCTAGTCGTTTGATTCCTTACACGGGACCTGATCGTGACGAGCTTACCGTGGGTGGGGAATTGAACAAGCTTGCAATCAACGTCGCTTTTGGCCGGAACATTGCAGGAGTCCACTGGCGCACAGACGGCACCGAGTCACTAAAGCTTGGCGAGGCGGTCGCAATCAGCATTCTTCGGGATCAGAGAGCCACCTACAATGAGGATTTTGGCGGCTACACTTTCACCAAGTTCGACGGTAGCCAGATCACTGTCTGAATTGGTGGTCGTTATAAGCTTTCTCACCCTTCTTTGGAGGTAACCACTAAATTAGAGCGAGATAGGTTGAGGCTGTGCTGGGTAGCTATCTATTTGATTTTCTACGTGTTTCCTACTTTTACATGGGCTCCTCTTGACGGCTTCCGTGGAGCCGTATAGGTATCTTTTAAGCTTTTGTCATTGGCAAGGATTTCATTCCGCTCTACCCTTTCAGAGAGGAAGCTATATGAACCTTTCCGCCAGACAGATTTCCCAGATCGGATTTTTCCTATTTGCCGTCTTCGTTTACCTAGCCCCATCAGCGGCTGGAAAAACCAGTCCTGTATCCTTCACAGAAAAAATAGCTTCGTCAGCTCAAACTGACAACACCGCTGGTTTCTCAGAAGGATCTATCGCGACGGTGCGACCTCCAATCGTTCTCGTTCATGGATGGTCGGGAACCAAAACAGCTTCGGCTCCATGCGCACCTTTCTGGAAGAAGATCTGCAGGTCCCGGTTCGGGTTTTCGATTACGCTGGAGACGGCAGTGGGGTACCTGACAGATTGTCGCGAAGAGACTTAAAGACGCTCTCTTCGCACCTAGCCTCCTCCATTCTCGGTTTCATTAAAGAGCTTGGTGCGAGTCAGGTCGACGTAGTGGCTCACAGCATGGGAGGATTACTTGTCCGCGCTTGGATGGCTGGGCTAACCGATCCTGAGGTACCGTACTCCCAGGAGATTCGAAGACTTGTGCTCGCCGGAAGTCCGAATTTCGGTGTTCATAACATCCCGCCCCCGGTACTAGGTTGTGCGGAAACTGAGGAGGTAAGAAAAGCCCAAAGGCAACAAATCATCCATGGAAGTCAATTCCTTAAAGGTTTAAACAAAAGGTGGGAAGATAAGCTAAGAAGAGACACAGATATTTCGGGGCATAATATCATGACAATCGTGGGCTGCGGTAATAGCAAGGAGAGCTGTCTCTCGGACAATATAGTGTTGTCATCCAGTGCGACGTTGCCACGCACGTCTCCGCAGGACTACGTCGTCCGTTATGTGAATAAAAAGCATTATAAATCGGGTCGCCCAGGTGCGGGTATGGTTGACATAAACAGCCGGGAGCACGAGACATACCAGCTCGTCAAGCAATTCTTTGGCAGTGAAGATGGCTCCATCGGACCAAGCATTGACGCCGACGCAGAAGATGGCTTAGCCATCGCGCCTCTTGTCGGCCAATCCGCACAACCATTTTCCAAAAAGAAAGCCGTGAATTTTGGAAAGGCTTTGAATAGGTTTACCGCCTGTACAGACTCCACCCCGCCACCGTCTTTTAGGCTTTCCCTTCTTTTCACCCTTCCAGCAGCGAAGCATGCCCAACCCCTACACTGCTTACCTGTGAAGCTTGGCCAAAGATTAGGCTGGATCAAAACTATATTCCCCAAAAAGCTCGCCGCCTAGCCTTTTAGGCATCTGATTTCTCCGACCGCCTAACCATTTAGACACATAGCTCACCTGGATTAAGCGCTTTCTCTCAACTACCCTTTAATTTTCTATTACATTTCAGTCGATTGCCTCCCTTAGGCGGGGCATATCAATCAACTGCCCCTCATGGCACGTGCCTTGCTCTAATTAGAAAACAAAGGGCTTAAAGGCAGAAGGAGGCGCAAGATGGTTAGAACAATTCGACGTAGGCTCAAAGAAGGAGACCGGGTTATGGTGGTAAGCACCCATCAGTGGATGCCAGAGCGGGACGGAACCATCAAAGAAGTAGAGAATAGGATAGGCAACCGTTTCCTGGTCAAATTTGACAGAGACGAGCTAGGCATGTGGCATGATGGGGATGGAGAGCCGGTACTGAGACTCGGGGAGGCTGATCTGATCTTATCGAAGAGAGCCTAAGCCTAGCGGCCTAGCTACCAAAAATATTGGAAGGAGAATTTCATGGACGGAATAGAAATGATAGAGACCACGTTAGGGGATCTTATTGCGGCGCTAACTGAAGAGGCTCGCCCGTTTGTCTGTGATGAAAAAGAGGCCTACAAAGTGGTTGCCTTTGCGCTAACGCATCTTCTGTACGACTCAGGGGCGAATCCAAAAAAATGGCAACTCTGGCATTAGACCTATCTAGTCATGAATAGAGCGCATACTTAGCTGTTTGGCAGTTAAACGGAGTACGGACCATGAAACGTGGTTGGATCAGCGGAATGTTAATAAGTCTGCTTTGGCTTGGCACCTATCCTGGCGAGGTTCAGGCGGAATGGTTAATCCTAAAGTGGATTGAAAAGCCGCCTAAGAATGGCTCCTCAACCCTGGCCAAACTTGAGGACGGCACTGAATTTGTTCAGCTCTTTTCTTACAATAAAGGTGAACACGATAACGAAAGCTGGCCGGTGATTCGGCAAAACCTCAAAGAAGGCGATGTGATTGCGTACCGGAAGGGAGCATGGGAGGCCCGTAAGGAAATCTTTCTCAAAGGGCACCTGAATTCGATCGGTTACAGGCTGTTAGAATACGGGCATATGGCGATCGTGGTGGGAGATCCCGATGATGAGAATATCTTGCGCTTGTTATCCAGTGAGGCCTTTAAAGGCCCCAACATTCGGGAAGATCTCGACGCATTGAAAGACTATAGCTGGGATGTCTACCGTTTAACCCAGTGGGACCGCCTGGACAAAAAGCGTTTCTATGAATTCATCAGCCTAGTCCTAAAAAAAGCCGAGAAATGGTACGGGTACGACTTCTTAGGCATGTTTGGCCTGTGGAATTCGAATCTCCAGCCAAGTAAGCCTGAAAATATCGGTCGTGATTATATCTGCTCGACTGTGATTCTAGCCGCCCTGCACTATGCCGGCGTGGAGCTAAACGCCTCTTCGCGTAACGGCATTGCTGGTGTTGTAACGCCGTTACAACTTGTCAGAAGCAAAGGCCGGATAGTTCCGACAACGCAGGTCTCCTTCGAGTTTTCCACCGCGCAGGAGATCATCATCGAGGCTTCCAGTGGCGAGGCAAAGAATGAAACCGCTGCCTCTGAGCAGGGGATCCATGTTAAAGATTGACCTCAAACAGGAAGATAATTTAAAGTCGAATCCAAGGGATTCTCGACTTGGAAAGAATTATCGACGTCCATGTCCATCTGGCGGCTCTACCAGACGGAGACAATGGCTGCTACATCTCACCCAAAATGATGAGAAGCGCCCAGTTTAGGTACCTTGCCTGGAAACAAGGGCTGGATTTTAATCAGCCGGCCCTGGCAAATTCTACCTATGTGGAACGCCTGTTATCAGAGCTCGGCAGGTCTAAAAAAGTTGGCAAAGCAGTCTTACTAGGAATGGATGGTGTCTATGACGAAGCCGGCGAGTTGGATTTAGGGCGAACCGACTTTCTGATCTCAAACAGCTATGTACTTGAGGTCGCGAAGCGTCACCCGGAATATTTTCTTCCTGGCATTTCGATTAATCCGCAACGGAAGGATGCGGTGGATGAGCTGGAAGGTTGCGTGGAGAAGGGAGCGGTGCTGGTCAAAGTTCTTCCCAATGCTCAGAGTTTTGATCCATCCGATAAGCGCTATATACCTTTTTATCGGGCCCTCGCCAAGCACTGGATTCCCCTCTTGAGTCACGTGGGATATGAATTCAGCCTCATCGGGAAAGACCAATCAGCAGGCGACCCAAACCGATTGCGGGTGGCCTTAGAGGAGGGGACATGCGTGATCGCAGCGCATGCCTGTAGCTACGGATTGATCTTCCCTGAGCCTCACTTCAAAGTTTTTATAGAGTTGGCCAATCGCTACCCGTATTTTTATGCAGATACGTCTGCTCTCACGCTTCCTAACCGAGTCAGAACACTTTTTCTTTTGCGCCGCCACCCGGAACTCCATGACCGATTGATTTTTGGTACCGATTACCCGCTTCCTGTTTTCTCCTATCCCACCTTGGGTAGGGGTTACGGGAAAGCTTTAAAAGCACCCAGCTCCTTCGACCGCCAAGCCCTAGTCCTTGAGAGTCTGGGAATCC
>JBOHVJ010000123.1:0-2025 GCA_050735075.1 Binatia bacterium | reverse complement strand
ATGTTTATGAGATCGACGGAGCGTCGAATCGCGGCATTGACGAGGTTCGGCAGATCATTGAAAACGTTCGCTACCAGCCGGGCAAGAGTCGCTTTAAAATCTACATCATCGTCGAGGTGCACCAGGTTACCAAGGATGCCTTTACCGCCCTTTTAAAAACCCTCGAGGAGCCGCCTCCATTCGTCAAGTTTATCCTTGCTACCACTGAGCCCCATCGTCTCCCGGAGACGATACTTTCCCGCTGCCAGCGCTTTGATTTCCGGCGCATCGCAGTGCGAGAGATCATCCAGCGGCTCAGGGAAATCGCGGAGAAGGAAGGTCTCTCTATAACGGACGAGGCCCTCCTTCTGCTTGCCCGCGAAGCAGAGGGGAGCATGCGGGATGCCCAGTCCCTCCTGGAGCAGATCCTTTCGTACGCGGTTCCTACGGCGCGAGAGGAAGGAGAAAGGGCGCAGATCGACGAACGGCTTTTGCAGGATATCTTGGGAATTGCGGAGCGAAGGATTCTCTATGATCTATCGGAGGCGGTAATCCAAGGGAATGCGAAGAGGTGTGTAGACTTGGTGGCCGATGTCATGGTTCAAGGCCGGGACATTTCCCGATTGTCTCGGGATCTTACGGAACATTTTCGCAATCTCCTCATAGTCCGCCTGACCCAAGACCAAAAACAGGAGACCAGAGACAGTGAACCCTTCTCCTCAGCCTTTAGTCGATTATTGGATTTGCCTGATCAGGAGATAGAAAATCTGAGGGGCCAGGTGGCCGAGCTTTCGGTGGATACGCTGATGGACTATTTCAGGTTCATGGCAGAGGGGGATGAAGAGGTGGCACGGTCCCCTTATCCCAGGTTTGCCATAGAGACCACCCTGGTCCGCCTTGCGACTCTGCCTAAGACAATGCCGGTAGCAGAGGTCTTGGAACGGCTGGAAATATTGGAGGGGAAATTATCTCGGGAAGCAAGCTCGAAGTCACGTCAGCATGACAAGGAGGGGTTAGGAATTGCTGGGCAAACCAGGGAGGAGGCGCCTATAGAATTTTCTATGTTGGACAACAAGACGGAGGTTTGGAAGAAGTTTGTGACCTTCGTTATGCAAGAGAAAAAGTTTCTAGGATCCCATCTCGAAAAGGTTCGTCCCCTGGGGTTTCCTCCTGGGCAGCTCACGATTGGGGTGGAAGACCGGCATCATTTCAGCTATCTTCAAGATCCTGAGAATCTATCGTCATTAAAGGATTTCGCCCGCCGCTTCTTCGCCGCTGAAGTGGACGTAGCGCTTAACCTTGTGGCCTCCAGGAAGCAGGATAGCAAGGATGAGACAACCAATCCTAGTAGGTCTTCTAAGGATGAGGAAAACGATGCGGTAAGAGAGGCGCTCCGAATTTTTGGCGGCTCGATCAAAACAATCAAGAGGGAAAACGGATAGGTGTGTCTTCCGTGCTCCAGGTTGCGCGGGATTTAATGACAGACAAGGGGAGGGTCGCATGATTAAGGGGCTAGGGGGTATGGGTAACCTCTTCAAACAGGTTCAAGAAATGCAGGCTCGACTGGCTCAGATTCAAGAAGAGTTGGCCGCAAAGAAAGTGGAAGCTTCCTCGGGAGGAGGAATGGTGCAAGTCACAGTGAACGGGCAGTTTGTGTTTTCCTCAATCAAGGTTGATCCGGGGGTTGTTAATCCTCAGGATAAGGAGATGTTGGAAGATCTGATTATGGTGGCGGTCAACGAGGCGCTGCGCCGGGCACGTGAGATGGTGTCAGAGGAGATGAGTAAGGTAACGGGTGGATTGAAGATCCCTGGCCTGATGCCATGAAATGATTTACGATTTTGGATTTTCTCTAAAAGTGTAGCTTGCATGGCTATCCTCGGGGAACGAGCCCTCCGGGCCGTGGGCAATAAATGGTTCAATTCGTTCAAATAGTTCAACCGCTTCGCTCCGTTCAAATCGTTAAAAACGTCTTGAACCTATTGAACGGCTTGAACGTTTTGAACTCGATTCGTCTATGTCCTTCAGACTCGCTTCCCTCGGCAA
>JBOHVJ010000122.1:0-2723 GCA_050735075.1 Binatia bacterium | reverse complement strand
ATCTGCGGGGCGTACGCCGCCGTCAAGTATCTCGGTGCCGAGTCGCAGGAGGAGCGGGCCCATTACGACTGGATGGGCTACGTGGGGAACTTTATTGGCGTGTTCGGCATGTTACCACTGCCATTTGCTGGGTACTGGCTGACGCTGGAGATCTACCGGTACAACCAGCAGATGGGGATCACCTTAATGGGAGGATTCCTCTCTTGGCTGTTCATCATCCAAGCGGTGCTCATTGGGGCGCTCTTTCTGGGGAGCAACTATTACTTCTGGTTGGGATTGGCCTATCGGACCGAAGGAGCCGAACGATATAAGAAGCCCATCGTGCTGATGTCGGTCCTGTTAATCCTGTGCTTTGGCGTGTGGATGACCCCGCACAGTCTGGTGGCGAGCCTTGAGGAGGCCCGTGCGATGGGCGGAGCCCACCACCCGATTCTGGGCGTCTTCGGGGTCATGTCGGCCAAGATGACGGTCGCGAACCTGATGATTTTGATTACCTTTGCGAGCTTTCTCATGTACCAGCGCGCAAATAAGGTGGAGACCGTCGGCTGGGCCAAGGGGGCGCGCCTGGCACAATCCGTAATCATCGTCGGTGCGGGCATCTACATCATCTGGGCGGGAGTCTACGGCTACTTTGTGCCGGCCATCGTCCGGATCTACGTGCTATCCATCTCGCAGGTCCTGACAGTACTGGGCGTCATGATTCTGGTCACGATCATCGCGGTCCTCTCCATGCGAAACGCCAAGCAAGCCCCGTTGCACTGGGGGAGGATGCCGGTCCGTAGCCAGCACATCCTGATTCTGAATGCGGTTGTCATGATCCTTACTATGTGCCTGATGGGTTATGCGCGCTCGTCCTCGCGGGTCCACTGGCATATCTATGGGGTATTGGAGGACACCTCCCGCCATGCTTATAGCCCCGCCCTGGGACAGGCCGGCGCTTTTATATCGCTGTCCACCTTTGTGTTCTTCTTCCTGGTGGCCTTTCTCTTTTGGGTTATCACCCGCACGTTACGTCACTTTGCCTTCTCCACACAGTATTTCTTCATGGCGCCCTTTTTCTTCTGGGCTGTCTCCCTTCCCGAAAAGCCCGCTGTACCGGCTCCGCTGGTTTCGGAGCGGCCCAAATTTTTTCGAAAGGCCGTGGCGACTGGCTGTGGGCTCCTGATCGCTTTCACCTATCTTGCTTATCAGGTCCCGCAGATGGTCTCTCTTCCACCCAAGAAGCAAGAGTTCGACCCATCGCAGATCAAGACCCAGGCCGAGCTAGTTAAGGTGGGGCAGGGGCTTTTCTTTGGCAAGGGTCAATGCGCCCTCTGCCACTCGATCGGTCCCAGCGAGTCGGCGCGCTGTCCGGATTTGAAAGGCATCGGCGCCAAGCTCACGCGCGAATTCATGTACGAGAGCCTGACCCAGCCTCAGGCGTACATCTACCTCGACTACCGGCATGAGGGGCCGCCGAAGCAATACCCGGCCAGGATGCCGCACATCAACAAACCCCCTGTCGGTCTTTCTGAGCCCGAGTTGTTGGCCGTCATGGCGTTTGTTCAGAGCTTGGAAGGTGAAGTCACGATACAGCCCGAGGAATTGAAGACCTTTATGCCGACAACCGTTTCGATAGGGGCTTCCTAAGATGGCCGGTATCCGCCATGGAAATTGAATCCATCAAACCCTTCTTAGCCGTGGCCGTTTCTTTACTCGGGGCTGCGCTCATCCTGGTAACCCGCAGGTCGCCCAATATCCGTGAGGGGTGTTCGTTGGTGGCGGCGACCCTGAAGTTTCTCATTGTTCTCACCATGATTCCCACAGTCCTTGCCGGAAATACACTTCACTATACCCTCTATTCTCTCACTGCTGGTGTCTCCATCGCGTTTCGGGTTGATGCCATGGGGCTTACATTTGCTACCGCAGCCTCTTTTTTGTGGATCCTGATCACCATGTACTCCATCGGCTACGTGCGCTCCCTCAAGGAGCGTGCGCAGACCCGCTACTATCTCTGTTTTGCGATTACCCTGTCGGCCACCATGGGGGTGGCCTTTGCGGCCAATTTGCTGACCCTTTACCTCTTTTACGAGCTTGTCGGCTTCGTTACTTATCCCTTGGTGGTACATAAAGAGACCGAAGAGGCCTTCGCCAAGGGGAACAGGTATATCTTTTATGTCTTTATGCTGGCGAAACTCTTTTTGCTGGCAAGCTTTTTGGCCTACGCTCTTTCCGGCACCTTGGAACTTAATCCAGAGGGCATCTTCCCCTCCAAAGCAGACCCAATCCTGCTCACCCTCACCTATCTTCTCTTTTTGGTCGGTATCAGTAAGGCGGCGATCATACCTTTTCATGCCTGGCTGCCTGCTGCCATGATCGCTCCCATGCCAGTGGCCGCCGCATTAGCGGTTGTCGATGTAGGTGCCTTCTGTATATTGCGCGCGACCTACTACATCTTTGGACTGGACACGCTCAAAGAGCTCAATTTAGGACTTCCATTGGTCTTCCTTGCATCCTTTACGATAGTCGCAGCTTCTGTCATGGCCCTGACGAGAGATGACCTAAAGGCCAGGCTTGCCTATTCTACAATAAGCCAAATTTCTTATACCCTCCTCGGGGCTGCATTGTTGACGCCGGCTGGTTTAACAGGCGGGATCCTACAGATCGTCAATCACGCCATCGCAAAGATTACACTGTTCTTTTGTGCGGGCTCGATCTATGTTGCATCGGGTAAGACCAAGGTG